>JAZOMS010000248.1:0-14541 GCA_045654145.1 Alistipes sp.
AAATATGATAGTCGCGATCAAGAATATTCGATTCACGAGGTCAGCGAAGATATGCAGGAATATCTTACTACCCAGAATATGATGAAGCATCACTACAATGGTGATATTTACGCCGTAAAAGATTGTGGTACAAGCGTTGAAGTACACAAAGTTGATTTCATCAATGACTCCGTAGAGGTATTTACATCGGTCGAAGTGCCCGCCGGAACGCTAATGGAGAGCTATGCATTTCAGCCTGGCGTTGCCGGATGTGCCTACTTCAGGTTGTCATTTACCGATGGCAGCTCGAAATTGGTTATGTTGAGCGACTCGGAAAACCTGAGCCAAATCGACATCAAATCGCATAAGGTAGTCAATGTAGTTCCGTTGCAAAATTAGAACTAACCAATATGAGACTCAAAGCAAACTGCAAAATAAACCTCGGACTCGACATTCTGCGTCGCCGCGAGGACGGTTTTCACGATCTCGAAACGGTTATGATTCCCGTAACCGAACTCTACGACGTGATCACGGTCGAGCGGGCCGACAAGGTCGAGTTCGTCCAAACGGGTATCACTGTCGATTGCCCGCCCGAAAAGAATCTCTGCCTGCGTGCATACAACCTTGTGCGCGCCCATTGCGATGTGCCTCCCGTGCGTATCACGCTCGATAAGCGCGTTCCCTTTGGCGCTGGTTTGGGCGGCGGTTCGTCGGACGCATCGACCGTCATATTGGCTCTTAATGAGGAGTTTAACCTAGGACTGAGTGTGAGTGAAATGGTCGAGATGGCTGCGGCATTGGGTAGCGACACCGCCTTCTTTATCGAAAATCGTGTGCAGCTTTGCACGGGTCGTGGCGAAATTATGCAACCTATTGAGCTTGACCTCAGCGGATTGTGGCTGACGGTCATAAAGCCTCCATTTGGCGTTTCGACTGCCGAGGCATATTCGGGCGTGCGCCCCGCAGTACCTACCCGTGCGCTCTTAGAGCGCCTTAGCGACGACCGCTTAACGTGGCAGGAGGAGATTGCGAATGGTTTTGAGCCTCACATATTTGCAGCTCACCCTCGCTTGGCCGAGCTGAAACAGACTCTACTTGATGCAGGCGCACTCTACGCCGCTATGTCGGGATCGGGATCGGCACTATTCGGACTATTCGAGAGTAAGCCTTCGATTGCTTTTGACGAGGATATTTTTGTCCACATACAGCAGTTATAACCATATTTACATACAAAAAATCGCCCTCGATCTGCTAATGTATCGAGGGCGATTCAGTCTAAGAGGCGAGCTACTCCGTGCGACCAATACGCCTTGCCCACGAGGTATGCAACCACTCCGAACAGAACAACGGATAGTACGCACTCGGAATATTCATTGTCAAACCGCAATTACGCTTAACTTCGAAAACTCCACCTCCAAATGCCGAATAGACAGTCGGAGTTGCACCCTTATAAACAACACAATCGGTCAGTGCATTTTGCAGGGCAGCATACGCTGTGCGATCCTGAGCTGCCACATCATAGAGGTGTTCAAGATCAAAGAATTGAGGCTCGTACAATAATTCGAACGCCTGAATTTCATAGCGATTAACCTCATTCACGCCTCCGCGCTCAACCTCCGCAACCGCCTCTGCCAAAGCCTCCACTTTCGAGCAGTCGATCAGCGAAATAGAACCCGACTTACGACCCGAGGTTAGCTCCGAATAGTAGCGCATATACTCGCTACAATATTTCATCAGATTGCCTTCGACTCCACCCGATGCAAACAGACATTTGAGCACCAAATCGTAAGGCATACCACGTCCCATAATTTCGGCAGACGACGCTATAACATATTTCGAAATATTGCGCAAATCGTACACCGCCTCGACCGACGCCATAAAACAAGCATCGAAAATCAACGTTCGGAACTTCGTGCCCGACAATGCCACAGCCATCTCGGTAATGTTCATTCCCGCATCGTTGATTACCTTACCCTCATAAGACATCTTACCATCCATACCGAACGTTCGGGTAATCTCATCACCGTGCTGTCGCCAGAAACTGCCATCATTAGGCGATTCGAATCCAATCGATAATGGTCGTTCCAAGGCCCCACGCGACATACACTCCTTTGTAAACCAACCCGTTGCGTGCGAGCCAAAGATCATTGAATACTCCTTGGCAGGAGCAACAACCTTTGCGTCTGCCACCACCTTGCGCAGCGTTTCGGGATCGCTCGACGACATCTCGGCAGGGTAAGTTCGAACGGTATCGCACTGCACCGACGCCAGCTTTTTGTCGTAATAGACCTGCATCAGCAGAGGATCGCCCGACGCTGGACGTGGGCGGAAATAGATCACTATGCGACCATTATCGCTCGGTGTCGAGGCATCCACCGACGAAATCACATCCTGAATATTATCCTCCAAATAGGATTCAAGATTATTGTTCCCTGCAAGATACATAATCACCGTATGGTTGGCCGTACCCTGCGGCGGTTTAGGAACGTATGGACCTTCACACGCCATAGTCAGCAGAAGAAGTGCCACTAATGCAATATATCGCAAAACTCTCATTGTCGTTCAATCATTAAATTCATTCGGCACACAACGCACTACCGCCACAAAGTTACAATTTTTTCTGATACATAACACCACTCTTTCTATTATACGGACAAAAAAACGACCGCCACTCTTTCGAGCGACGGTCGATCATTATTTCGTTGAGCAACGATTAGTTACCCAGTGCGAAACGCTTGTAAGCAACTACGGTAGCCTCCTTATCAGCCTCCTTGATGTAGTCAGCGATAGTCTTCTTCTCGCCAACCAGCAACTGATTCAGAAGAGTGTTCTCCTCGAAGAACTTGCGCATCTTACCCTCAGCGATCTTCTCCAAGATAGCATCAGGCTTATTTGCGTTCTTGGGATCCTGCTTCATCTGCTCCATAGCGATAGCCTTCTCCTTCTCAACGATCTCTGCGGGGCAGTCGTTCTCGTCGATCGAGATGGGAGCCATTGCAGTTGCCTGCATTGCTACGGTGTGAGCAACCTCTGCGGGAACCTCCTTGTTGAAACCAAGGATAGTACCGAGCTTCTTGTTGAAGTGAACGTAAGCGTTGCAGTAAGGAGCTTCGATGCGGCCATAGTATGCCAACTCAACCTTCTCACCGGTCTGACCCGACTTCTCGGTTACGATCTCCTCAACGGTGCGACCCTCCTCGTTCTTAACTGCCATCAGAGCCTGCTGGTCAGCTACATCGTTTGCAACTGCCAACGCAAGGATAGCCTCTGCCGATGCAGTGAACTCGCTGTTAGCTGCAACGAAGTCAGTCTCGCAAGCCAAGCACAGAAGATATGCCTTCTCGCCTACGATCTTCGATACAACAACACCCTCGGTAGCGGTACGGTCAGCACGCTTGCTAACTACCAGCTTACCCTTCTCGCGGATAATATCCTTTGCACGCTCAAAATCGCCCTCTGCCTCGATGAGTGCCTTCTTGCAGTCCATCATACCAGCACCGGTCATTTTACGGAGCGTCATTACATCTGCTGCTTTGATTTCCATAGTGGTAAAATCTTTTTGCGGTTAAAAACTCTCTGTTTAATTACTCAGCAGCCTGCTCAGTTGCAGCTACTACCTCGGCAACCTCAGCCTCCACGTTCTCCTTAACGGCCTTCTTTACGCGGGGTTTAGCCTCTTTCTTGCCTTCGTTCTTAGCCTCGGCCTCAGCAGCCTCCTTCTCTTTTTCGAGCTTGCGCTCCTCTGCGCCCTCAGCGATTGCTGCGCACATTGCATCGAGAACTACGGCGATTGACTTCATCGCGTCGTCATTTGCAGGGATAACGTAATCGATGTCGGTTGGATCACAACAAGTATCAACCATTGCAAATACGGGAATGTTCAGACGCTTAGCCTCCTTAACTGCATTTGCCTCCTTCTGTACGTCAACAACGAACAGAGCTGCGGGCAAACGGGTCAGGTCAGCAATCGAACCGAGGTTCTTCTCCAACTTAGCACGCTGACGCGAAATCTGGAGCTTCTCGCGCTTCGAGAAGTTATCAAAAGTACCGTCGTTAGTCATACGATCGATCGTCGACATCTTCTTAACGGCCTTACGTATAGTGGGGAAGTTTGTAAGCATACCGCCCGGCCAGCGCTCGGTAACATAGGGCATACCGATTGCCTGTACCTTCTCGGCAACAACTTCTTTTGCTTGTTTCTTGGTGGCAACGAACAATACGCGACGACCGCTCTTTGCGATCTGCTTCAACGCTGCTGCTGCCTCATCGATCTTGATCACAGTCTTGTGCAAGTCGATGATGTGGATGCCATTCTTCTCCATAAAGATGTAGGGAGCCATTTTGGGGTTCCACTTTCTTTTGAGATGGCCAAAGTGCACTCCGGCATCCAATAAGGTATTGAAATCTGTTCTTGACATTGTTTCAAATGTTTGTTTTTTTGTTTTTGTTCTCTGTTCTTCAACCGACGAGTAGTGTTCCTCGAACAATCCCTTCGGTTTTCCGCGATCAGGCAATCTTGCGGTAATGCGCTCTAAGCGGCAGTCTGCAAAATTTGAACCTTGATCGTGCTGCCAATTCGGACGCGAATATTAACGCTTGCTGAACTGGAACTTCGCGCGTGCGCTCGGCTGACCGGGCTTCTTACGCTCAACTTCGCGAGGATCACGCGTCATAAAGCCGTTCTTCTTCAAAACGGGACGCATCTCAGCGTCGATCTGGCACAATGCGCGTGCAATGCCCAAACGAGCTGCCTCAGCCTGACCCTTGATACCACCACCGTCGAGGTTGATCGTGATGTCGTAGCTCTCAGCGGTGTTGGTTACCAACAGCGGCTGCTTAACAACGAAACGAAGAATCTCCAACGGGAAATAAGTTTCAAGCGACTTCTTGTTGATCGTGATGTTGCCCTGACCGGGTTTTACGTATACGCGAGCCACAGCGGCCTTACGGCGTCCTACGGTGTTTACAACTTCCATAATCTTTACTTAATCTCGTTTAATTTGATTGTTTTGGGGTTCTGTGCAGCGTGAGGATGCTCAGCACCTGCATAAACCTTCAAGTTCTTCAAGAGAGCCTCACCCAGACGGTTCTTGGGCAACATACCCTTAACTGCCTTCTCAACAACGAAGGTAGGCTTTCTTTTCAGATAATCTGCCGGAGTGGCAAAACGCTGGCCACCGGGGTAACCCGTATGACGCACATAGACCTTGTCGGTCATCTTCTTGCCCGTGAGCTTCACCTTGTCAGCATTGATAACGATGACATTGTCGCCGCAATCAACGTGGGGAGTAAAGCTGGGCTTGTTCTTGCCACGCAGAATCTTCGCGATCTGCGATGCAAGACGTCCCAATACCTCGCCATTAGCGTCGATCAGCACCCACTCCTTCTGTGCTGTCGCTGCATTCACCGAGATAGTCTTGTAGCTTAATGAATCCACTTGTTTTACGTTTAAATTAATACTTGTTTAATTGATCCAAACCCATTATTATGGGCGTGCAAAGGTAGTGATTATTTTTTAATAAAAAAAATGCGCGCTATTTTTTTCACATTTTCACCGTTTTATGGTGATTTTCGACCCCCATAACACAAAAAATCGGCCGATACTCGACAGTATCGACCGATTATCTATTAACTAATAAGGTATCGCCACCCTACTTTCGCGTGTTACTCCTTGTCAGCAACGCAACGTACCGAGCTTGCGTCCGAACGTGCCGAACCAGCGTTAGCCGACACAAAGCAAGTACCAGCAGCCGTGGGGCTCATAAAGTTCAGACAAGCGGTAGCCATCTTGCTATTAGCCTGCGACGACAAGGTGCTCTTATATACCGAGTTCGACCAGTAAACACCCGAGTGACCTGCAACCGAGCCGTAGAGTGCAGCGTATGCACCATACCAACGCGAAGCTGCGGGGAAGAAGGTAGTGGTAGTACCAGCCAAGGTCATATAGAAACCGTAGTTGTAATCGTTTGCATTAACTACACCATCACCATTACGGTCAGCAACTGCGGTCTTCGAGTAGTCACCCATTACAGCAGCGCCGGTCGAAGTGAACTTCGAGAAGGCCATAATGGGGGGTACACGCCAACCTGCGGGGCAGGGGTCATACATCGACTTCTCGCCCAAGTTGTAGTACTTCAACGAACCCTGCTCGCGGTAGTTACCGTCGGGGTTACCCCACAGAGCGTCGTCCGAAGTCGAGCACCAGTCTGTATAATCAACGCCATAAGGCGAGATGAACGCACCGGGATTAGCGATCGCAAACTCAACCGACTGGGGAGTCATTACTGCGTCGAACTCACCCTCCTCGCCGTCGATATTGTAGATCGGCTTAGCAAGTGTTGCGGTGGTACCGGTCAACGAAGGCGAACCGGTGAAGGGATCCTTACGACCCCACTGGTAGAGCAGACCGTAAGCATTAATGTCAGCAGCTGTTGCGGTGGTTGCACCGAGGTTCATATTCATCACGTTGAAGCCGGTCAGCATAGGCAGCGACTCAACCTGCTGCTCGGGAACCCAGATGTGCCAGCTCCACAGAGCCTGCTCATTGCCAGCCTCGCCGTAAGCATAAACAACAGCGTTACCATAAACGCCATCAGCTACAACAAAAGTAACCTTCGAATCAACGAAATCAACTGCGGTGATCAAGCCCGGAGTATCCTGCCACAACAGAGCTGCGCCAACGACGCCCTCAACAGCCTCACCTGAGTTACCCTTGAAAGGTGCAAATGCATAAGCACCAGCCTCCTCGATCAGGTAGCTGTTGGCTGCCAACTCATCAGCGATAGCCTCCTGAGTCTTAGCCGTTACGCTAACCCAAGCAGCGGGAGCGTAGTCAGCGTCCGAAGTTGCGGGACGAACCTTAACTGTGTAAACACCCTCAGCAAGATCCGTAAACTCCTTCGACAAGCCATTAACCTGCGAAGCAGCACCGTCACCCAGAGCAACCTCGTAGTACTCAGCACCCTCAGCAGCGTTCCACGAAACAACGAACGACGATGCGGTCTGACCCGACACGGTCAGCTCGATCTGACCCAGAGCGAACGCGGTGTTCAACGAGAGGCTTACGGTGTTCCACTGCGAGTCAACGAATGCCTTCGACGAATCAACAGCCTTAATCTTCAAGGTGTTGGTCGAGCCATACTTCAAACCGCTGAACTTAACCGAAGTTGCGGTAGTGGTCTGCTCCTCAGCACCATTGAGCGAATAGACATAACCATCAGCGCCCTCAACTGCCTTCCAAGTTACATCGAACGACTCCGAACGATAGATAACATCTACCTCGGGTGCTGCCAAACGATTAGGCTCAGCAACCTCATCCTGCGAGCAAGCAACCATCGTGAACGACATTGCCGCCAAGAATGCTACTGCCAGCACGCTCGAAATGCGACGAAAAATGTTTTTCATAAGTTACAATTTTTAAGTTAATATTAAGTTTATTTCGATTTTTTGTTTGCAATTCGCCTTAGATCAATACCCAGCGAGCATGCAAATATAGTTAAAACTTTTTACTCCGCAACGCTTTTATGGATAATTTTAGTTCTAAATGGGCGCTCAACGAGTCTATTTTCACAAACCTCATTACAAATCGTTTTGGTTTTCAGCCGATAAACTTATATATTTGTCGATCGAAAAAGATGCATATCCTCACCCTGCGATGAAACCGATGACCCGCGAAATATGGCGACTGACTATTCCAAACGTCGTGTCGAACGTTACCGTCCCGCTTTTGGGTATGGCCGATATGGCCATCGCAGGACGCTTGGGCGACTCGACCGCCACAATCGGGGCGTTGGCTATCGGAACATCAATCTTCAACTTCATCTATTGGAACTGCTCATTTCTACGTATGGGCACGAGCGGAATGACTGCGCAGGCATACGGCGCTGAGCGTCGTGAGGAGTGTGCCGATTTGCTGCTGCGTAGTGTAGTGATGGCAATCGTGCTGGCAGGAGCTCTGCTGGCATTGCAACGCCCCATAGGCGAGTTTGCGATCGGACTGATGAATGGCAACGATCTGGTGCGCCGTTATTTCTTTGCGCGCATTTGGGCAGTACCGGCTGCGATCTCACTATTTGCGCTCAATGGTTGGTTTATCGGAATGCAGAACTCTTCGACACCAATGCTGATCGCGCTGGCGCAGAATATCGTGAATATCGGTTGTAGCATTTGGTTTGCCTTTGGTGCAAAGATGGGTTTGGAGGGCGTTGCGTGGGGTACGGTCGTGGCGCAATATAGCGGTGTGGTGATGGCCGTGGTGGCTATTGCGTGGCGCTATCGAGATGTGGTGCGGCTGGCAAGCTGGCATCGAGCCTTGAAGTTGGGGGCAATGGGGCGATTCTTTGCAGTCAATCGAGATATATTCATTCGTTCGTTCTGTCTGTGCGTCGCATATACATTCTTTACGGCGGCTGCGGCACGTATGGGCGACCCGACAATATTGGCAGTCAATTCGTTAATGATGCAGTTGTTCTCGTTGTTCTCATATATGAGCGACGGTGTGGCGTATGCTGCCGAGGCACTGACGGGTCGATTCGTCGGGGCACGCGACGCCAATTCGTTGCGCGACGCGGCGGGACGTATGTTCCGTATCAGTCTGGCGATTGCACTTGTCTATGTGGCTGCATATACGGTGGGCTGGGAGTGGCTGCTGGGGCTGTTCGTCGATGGCGACCCGACCGAAACCGCTGCCATTATGGCTACGGCGGCGAGGTATAGGGTGTGGATCATACTCGCGCCATTGGCAGGCTTTGCGCCATTCCTGATGGACGGCATAATGATCGGAGCGACAATGACCCGCATACTGCGCAACTCGATGATCTGCGCGCTGGCACTCTACTTTGCGATCTTCTTCTCGCTGCGGGGCGTGTGGGGCAACGACGCTTTGTGGTTGGCATTTCTGCTGTTTATGGTTGCCCGTGGCGTTCTTCAATACCTTATGGCGGGCGGTATCCGAGGCATAATCCCTCGCGCCGAACAACTATAATAATATATAGGTATTACTCTTAAAATCGAAGAAATTAAATCTTTATTTGCAAAACGAGAACAACGGTAGCATATTTTACTTATCTTTGCACCGTACGCGTACAACGAAGTTCATTAACAAATTAAAGAATTAAGCTATGAAAAAGATTTTCTCAATCCTCGTTTTCGTAGCCGCCATCTCTTTTTTCGTTTGTAATCAAGACCTGACGGGCTACGAACCCAAAATCGGTCTGACAACAATTATCGAATCTATCCTACTCCAAAGGTAGATTTTCTCCTCAATTTGTGTCTACCATAAATACTCACATTATTAGCTAAAAGCTTGTGAGTAATTTTAACGTGCATTCTGTATTTAGGAACAAATACAGATAATGAATTGTTATCATTGTTTGGAGGATAATCATCCCCCGCATAACAATGATAGTAATTCAGCATACTTAACATTTTTTACAATTTAAATTATCAAGATTATGAAAAAATTTGTAGTATTGGCACTTATTAGTGTATTTGCAATCTCGTGTGAACAAAATGACGACTATAATTTCGCTTGCGAATTTGAGGAAATCAACCAAATCCTGACCATTACTCGCCCTATGTATATGGAGAATACCAGATCAGGCGAAACTGATTCCTTATTGTTTGTAGCAAAATACAAAGTTGATGAGGACAAAGTTATTGATTTCAAAGTACAAGCTGTTACCAATGGCATCGCAGAAGACTTGGATATGGCAACTGAAGAAGTTCGACTTGCCCTTATTGAAAGGTTAGGCGAAAACTTCACTGATTTGGAAACCCTCGAACAAGTTGAGACACAAGCAGCAGAAAGCATTGAGCTTGCAAAATGCTTGGACGAATGTCAAAAAAATTACACAGATGAAAATGGGAATAAATTAAAAAATAGAGGAGCGTGCAAATTTGACTGTTGGACCAACACTGTTATAAAAATTATAAAAGAAGTTGCAGAAATAATTCTCCCATTCTTAAAAAAATAGGTTATACACAAGAGCCTGCCGTCCTGTGGTCAGGCAGGCTCTTTAAATATTTTTCGTTATGCAATCAATGATTATACAATTCGCAAGCACGATTGGAATATTCCTATCTATGCTATTCTCGTGCTCTTCTGATAATAAATTTATCAAACCTATATGCCGATACACTAATGCTGAAACCAACAAAGAGGTCATATTTGTTCCTCTTGAACATTTAGGCACCGAAGCGCAATACAAACGAGTGAAGAGTTGTCTTGACAGTTTAAAACGAGAAGGTTATGTAACATTCTTTGAAGGGCTATCACCACTACCAATTAATTCCGCATCGTCGGAGGTCAATGCTCTTGATTTTATCGCCGTTGCAGAATCTTTCTTTCGCAGTCAATATGATTCGCTTTACATAGACACTCTGCTAAGAAAAGCCAGAGCTATCCTTGAATGTAATGTGTTTGGCGGTTATAACGAGCCAGACAATAAGAGTATGCCTAAAAGTGTGCAAAGGATGAACAATAGAAAAAAATACGTGCAACAAACCTTAGAAATTTTAGGATTGACGACCGAAAAAGACATTTGGTGTGATTATTCGTTAGATAAGTTGATAGAGTTATATGAGCAAGATTACGGTAAAATCAACTTATTGCCATACGATTTTCAGACTCCACTAAATAGTCCTTATGACTCACCGCATACAAGAAGTGAATGGGCATTTACTCGCAAATACCGCGACGATCTTATAATAGAGCGTATATTGAAATCTCAGTATCCGAAAATAGTCGTAGTATATGGAGCAGCACACATTGGAATGCTGACATTAGATCTTAAATCTTTTCACGGATACGAAAAAGACAAAAAATTTAAGATAAAATGAAACGGTTAATTATTATATACTTACTCTTGCTTAACTTAGCATATAGTTGCACAAATCAGGGTAATACTACCGACAACCCCGCAAAATTGTTAGGGCAGAAATTAACATTGCCAAAAGATATTGCGACAAGATACATTGGTGATAAAGACACCGTAGTACGTTCGAGCAATATTAAGTTGGTTACGTATTACACTGAATCCGATTGTACCTCTTGCTCGCTAAAACAATTAAGCAATTGGCAGTATTATCTTGACGAAATAAAACGCACAAATATTAATGTTGATTTTATCGTTATTATTGACTCCAAGCACTATAAAGACGAAGTAAAGAAGGCTATTGCTAAACAAAATTTTACTAATCCGATCTTTTATGATGACAATAACACATTTAGAAAATCCAACATATTACCCGATGATGTGTTATATCACACTTTTTTATTAAATAAGAATAATCAAATACTTGCTATTGGAACACCTATATATAGCACTTCACTATGGAATAAATATAAAACAACAATAAACAGATTAGATTCTTTATATAAAAACTAAGCACAAACGATATGCTCATAAAAAAATTTGAGGGTCGCCCCAACTGCGGAGCGACCCTCGATTGTTATACTCTGTTTGCTACCGATAGCGGTTACTCGTAAAGTCCCGATTTGAGCATCGCAACCTCCTGAGGCGTCAAGAAACGCCACTGACCACGCTTCAAATTCTTCTTGGTCAAGCCAGCAAACAGCACGCGGTCGAGTTTGGTAACAGTATAGCCCTGATGCTCGAAAATGCGACGCACGATACGGTTGCGACCCGAATGGATCTCGATACCGATCTCCTTCTTACTCTCGTTCACATAGCTCACCTCATCGGCCTGAATAAAGCCATCTTCGAGTGTAATACCCTCAACTATTTGCTCCATATCGGCTTTCGAAAGCGGCTTGTCGAGAGTTACCTGATAGACCTTGCGCTTCTCATACGAGGGATGCGTCAGAGTCTTGGTCAGATCGCCATCGTTGGTCATCAGCAGTACGCCCAGCGAGTTCTTATCCAAACGGCCTACGGGGTAGATACGCTCCGAGCAGGCTCCCTTGACAATATCCATTACCGTCTTGGCAGCGTGCTCGTCCTCAACCGTCGTTACAAAGCCCTTGGGCTTATTCAGTAGGATATAGACCTTCTTCTCACCTACAACACGGTTCTCGTTCACGCACACCTCGTCGGTGGGCTGAACCTTCGTACCCATCTCGGTAACCACAACTCCATTTACCGTAACCTTGCCGTCGGCGATCAGGTCGTCAGCCTCACGACGCGAGCACAGACCCGATTGAGCGATGTAACGGTTCAAGCGAATCTCGCCCTCCTGCTTGGGAGCGGCAAAACGTGCATACGACTCGGGCATCTCGCCAGCCTTATACACCGTCTTAGTATGAACAACAGGTTTCTTGGCGGGACGCTCCTCATTCGTACGCTGGCGGAATCCACCCGAACGCTCTGAACGGTTGAACGAACGCTTCTCGCCATCGCGATTGAATGTGCGACGTGGACGTTCCTCACCCGACTGCTCCGAGCGGAACGAATTATAGGGACGATGCTCACCACGATTGTATTCGCGCTGAGTATCGCGATTGTACTCTCGATTGAACGGACGCTGAGGGCGCTCCTCGTTATTGAATTGGCGCTCGCGGTTATAGGGACGCTGCTCGCCGTCGCGGTTGAAATCACGGTTGAATGTGCGGCGCTCGCCATCGCGATTGAAGTCGCGGTTGAACTGACGGCGCGCACGCTCCTCACCCGACTCCGAACGGAACGCGGGGCGATTGTCGCGTGTAAAATTGGGGTTATACGATGCGCGAGGACGATTCTCGTCCGAAGGACGCGAGCCTCGATCGTTATTATACGAACGTTTGTAGTTGCTACGCTCGTCGCGGTTGAACGTGCGACCCTCACGGTTGGTGTTCTCCGCATTCTCACGACGCGAAACGGGCTCAACCTTCACGGCACTCGTGGTGCGAACTCGCTTGTCGCGCGCAAATTTTTGGTAGGTGGGGGCGTCAGTCCCGACGTGCTGCCCACCCTTTTTCTCATCAAAATTACTCATCGAATGATAATATATCGTTTTCAGGGGTCAAAGATACACGTTTTTTTTATATATTTGTACGCCCTTAGGCTCCTAATGTGCAATTAATTGTCAAAAAATGAAGTATAATTTCGACTCTGTTCCTTGTCGTAAAGGAACCGCTTGTATCAAATTCGACGAAAATCAGAGTGTTTTCGGTCGCGAGGACATCATTTCGATGTGGATCGCCGATATGGATTTCGAGGTAATGCCCGAGATCACCGAGGCTGTCATTCGTCGTGCTAATCACAAAGTGTATGGTTACGGCATTCGCCCCACCAGCTACTTCGACGCAATTGTCAGCTGGCAGCAGCGCCGCCACAATTGGACGGTCAAGAGCGAGTGGCTCGGATTCTCGCCCGGTGTGGTAGCAGGCTTCGCTTTTGCGATCCGCGCACTGACCAACGGGGGTGACGGGGTAGTGATTCAACCGCCTGTATATCCGCCGTTTGCAGATATGATCAACCAGAATAACCGCCGACTGATTAACAACCCGATGAAGATCGTTAATGGTCGTTTCGAGATCGATTTCGAGGACCTTGATCGCAAGTTGGAGGGGGCAAAGGCTCTGCTCTTCTGTTCGCCCCACAACCCTACGGGTCGCGTATTCTCGGAGGAGGAGTTGCTGCGTGTAGGCGAATTGTGTCGCAAGCACGATGTGAAGATCATTTCGGATGAGATTCACGCCGATCTGATCATCAAACCCAATGAGTTCCATAGCATAGCATCGCTCAACGAGGATTTGGCACACCGCACCATCACTCTGACCGCACCGAGCAAGACCTTCAACATCGCAGGTTTGGCTACATCGGTTACGATCATTCCCGACGAGGAGTTGCGAACTAAGTTCAATGCTGAGTGCGATCGCACCCACGCTGGTGGTGGCAACATCTTCGGCACGGCGGCTCTCGAAGTGGCTTACAACGAGGGCGAGGAGTGGCTCAACGAGGTGATGGAGTACATCGCAGGCAACATCGAATATGTCGGCAAGTTCCTCGAAGAGAACTGCCCAAAGATTCGCCACTACGAGCAGCAGGGAACCTTCCTGATGTGGCTCGACTGCCGCGAGTTAGGAATGGATCACACGGCGATGCTCGACTTCTGGACCAACAAGGCCCTGATCGGAGTAAACGACGGTGCTACGTTCGGCGAGGAGGGTCGCGGCTTTGTGCGAATGAACATCGGCACCTCGCGCGCGGTGATCGAACAGGCGATGGCGCAACTGAAAGAGGCTTACGAAAAGTTGTAAATCAAAATAAAAGCGTATCTTTGCGCCACGTAAATAAATCGAAACAGATATGTTTGAAAATTTAACAGATAAACTCGAACGCTCATTTAAGATCCTTAAAGGCGAGGGTCGCATTACCGAGATCAACGTGGCCGAAACGGTCAAGGAGATCCGTCGCGCATTGATCGATGCCGACGTTAACTACAAGGTAGCCAAGTCGTTCACCGATCAGGTGAAGCAGAAAGCACTCGGTCAGGACGTGCTGAAATCGGTCAAGCCGGGTCAGATGATGACCAAGATTGTCCGCGATGAATTGGCAGCCCTGATGGGTGGCACGGCAACCGATATTCGCCTCGAAGGTACGCCCGCAGTGATTCTGATCG
>JAZOMS010000249.1:0-2910 GCA_045654145.1 Alistipes sp.
AAGCTCGGTCAAGGTCGCGACGCAGTGAAGGATCTGCTCATCAACGATTTGGAACTGCAAGCCGAGATCGAAGCTAAGGTGCGCGAGGCTATGAAAGCCGCTAAGGAGAACTAATACAACAACTTAACAACCACGTCGTCCTATGAACTACACACCGGAAGACGAACTGCTGATTCAGGAAAAATATGAGGACCTGATGATCTCGTGCGAGAAAATCTATCGCAAAGAGACCGATCGCGACTTTATCAAAAAGGCCTTCTTCCTTGCAAAGGAGGCACATAAGGGCGTGCGTCGTCGCTCAGGCGAGCCATACCTATTGCATCCGATTGCCGTTGCCAAGATTGCAGTCGATGAGATTGGCTTGGGAGTCAAGTCAGTCGTGGCAGCACTGCTACACGACGTGGTTGAAGACACCGAATACACGGTCGAGGATATCACCAATATGTTTGGTCAGAAGATCGCCACAATGGTGGACGGTCTGACCAAAATGTCGGGTGTATTCAACACCGAAACCTCGGAGCAAGCGGAAAATTTCCGCAAAGTACTACTCACGCTATCCGACGACGTACGTGTGATTTTGATCAAAATCGCCGACCGTCTGCACAATATGCGCACTTTGGGCGCAATGCCAATCAATAAGCAGATTAAGATTACAAGCGAAACAATCTATCTGTTTGCACCATTGGCCCATCGATTAGGACTCTACTCGATCAAAACCGAGTTGGAGGATCTGTGTATGATGTATCGCTTTCCGGATCAGTATCGCGAAATATCTGATAAACTGAGCCGCACAAAGGATCAACTCAATGAATATATCACTCGCTTCAATGCTCCAATTATCTCCACATTAAAGAAAAACGGTATTGATTTCGAGATTTCGGGACGCATTAAGAGTATCTACTCGATATGGTCAAAAATGCAACGTAAACAGATTCCATTCGAAGAGGTTTACGACTTGTTCGCCATTCGAGTAGTATTCAAGCCACTGCCGTTCCCCTCGGAAAAGACGCAGTGCTGGCAGATATATTCGTCGATTACAGACATTTACACGCCCAAACCCGAACGTCTGCGCGATTGGATCAGTATGCCCAAAGCCAATGGCTACGAGGCGCTGCATTCGACCGTAATGGGACCCGATGGCGAATGGGTAGAGGTGCAGATCCGCACACAGAGAATGGAGGACATTGCCGAGCGTGGTTTTGCAGCTCATTGGAAGTATAAGCACGCTACAATTTCGCAAAATGAGGACGAGTTTGACAAGTGGTTAAAGAAGATCCGCGAGGCATTAAACTCTCCGACCGAGAGCGCTGTGGACTTCTTGGATAACTTTAAGTTATCACTCTATACATCTGAAATTGTAACATTTACCCCAAAGGGCGAAGCGCGCACAATGCCCGTTGGAGCAACCGCTCTCGACTTTGCATACGACATCCACTCGAAGATTGGACACAAGGCTATCGGCGCGAAAATCAACCACGTAATCAAGCCCATATTTACAGAAATTAACAGTGGCGACCAGATTGAGATCATTACCTCGGATAGCGTCCATCCAAAACCAGAGTGGCTTGATCACGTTACGACAACCAAAGCCAAGCAGTCGATCAAAAACTACCTGAAAAAGGATCGCCAAAACAACATAGCTCGCGGTATGCAAGCCTTTGACGACCGCTTGAAGGAGATGGGCATCACACCAAGCAGACGAGTGTTTGTCAAGGTATTACCAGCCTACGACTGCACCAATAAGGATGAATTTTACAGCAAACTCGGCGCAGGAATCTTGAATCTCGACAACCTCGAAAAAATTCTACGCCAAAACTCAGCACGTAAAATTCTGAAATTCTGGTCATTATTCCTCAATGAAGAGAGCGAAAACGACGACGAAGGCATCGATACGAATGATGAGCAGAGTTCAAATGATAAAAAGCTCATCGTTGGTGCCGAAACGGGAATTGAACCCCAATTTGTTATTGCAGAGTGCTGCAAACCAATTCCTGGCGACCAAGTAATTGGCTATCGCGATCCCGAAACAGGACGCATATTCGTTCATAAAAACACGTGCGATGAGCTGACACGACTTGGTGCTCAATATGGCAAAAACATTGTCAAAGAGGAGATAAAATGGTCGCAACACAAGGCCGTTTCCTACCTCTCGTCAATCGAAATTAGAGGAATTGACCGTATTGGCATTATTTTGGAGCTCGCCCAGCTCATCAAGGATGAATTTAACATCAACATTCGCGAGATCCACATCCAGAGCCACGACGGAATATTCGAAGGCCATATCAGCCTTTATGTGCGAGATATTCAAGACCTTAACAGCTTGATGGACAAGATCCGAATGATCAAGGGCATCGAGGTGGTAAAACGAAACTTAAATTAAAACAATATGGATCCCTCGGTAATATTCGCCATTGCGGCCGGAGCGATCATTATCATCGGACGCATTATCAATCGCATCGCCGAAAAGAGCGACAGCAAAATTGAAGACACCACCCACAGCCTTGATGCCCAACATCATTTCGATGGGGAGGAGGCCATTCCAGCACGCCAGAACGATAATAGTGCAACTCTGACAGGCTCGATTTTGGCTCAAATTTTAGCAGAAAAGCATCGCAGGGAGATAAGCGAAAGAGAGATTAGCATACCGATTAAACAGACCAGAACACCAAAAGTCCAAAAGAAGAATAAGGAAAAGACTCAACCAAAAACAAATACACAGCCAAAAGCAACCTCGATCATCTGCAATGATAATAGTTCCACTACGGATATCATTGAGGATTTTGATCTGCAAAAGGCGGTTATTTATACCGAAATTCTCAAACCAAAATTCGACGAATAGAACAATCAAATTTAGCATATGGCAACAATATTCACACGCATAATCAATGGCGAAATCCCAAGCTACAAGGT
>JAZOMS010000250.1:0-9584 GCA_045654145.1 Alistipes sp.
CGAGGATTAAGATTTTCTCCATAGTTCTATCTGGTTATTAATTGTTTTTCAATTTCAGCGCACCGATAATTTGATCTGCTGAGTTCTATCGCACTTGAGCACCTGCCTGACGCTCAAACTGAGCCATCAGGTTGTTCATCACCTTATCAATCACCTTGTCGGTCAGAGTCTGACTCTTATCCTCCAAAACGAAACTCAGCGCATACGATTTCTTACCTGCGGGCAGTTTGTCGCCCTCATATACATCGAACAGCGACACGCTCTTCAATAACTTCTTCTCAGTCGAAAGGGCAATCGAGCGCAATTTCTCGAATGTTACCTCCTTATCAACCAACAGAGCCAAGTCGCGCTTCACTTCGGGGAATTTCGACAACTCCTCAGCCACGATACGATGTTTCTTCGCCACCTTCAACAAACGATCGAAATCCATTTCGAGGAAATAGACCTCCTGTTTCAGATCGAACTTCGCACGAATCTTCGATGCCACAACACCCATACGCAACAACTCCTTGCCATTGATCTGCACCGAGAGAGCCTCAGCAAACAGATCGCTCTGCACCTTCTCGCTCTTCAACGAGTAGATATCTAAACCGAAACGACGCAACAACTTCTCAGCTACGGCACGCAACGTGTAGAAATCTGACTTCTCGGCTCGTGCATTCCAAGACTGAACCGTAGCTGCACCCGTTACTGCAATAGCCAAACGATAGTTCTCCGAATAGGGTGCCAACGAGTTATCTTCGTTCTTAGCCTCGGCATTATAGTAGTAACAATTACCAAACTCATAGAGTTTAAGGTCGCCATTGCGGTGGTTGACGTTGAGTTGAACAGCCTCCAACGTATTGAACAACAACGTCTGACGCATTACGTTCAGATCGGCACTCAGCGGATTCATAATGCGAACGCAGTTATCCGCCTTGTAGCTCTCCAAACCCTCGTAGTATGAGCCCTTAGTGAGCGAATTGCTCATAATCTCCACAAAGCCATTATCGGTCAGCAGGTCGCTAACCATATTGACAATCTTCGATTTGTCAGGTCGCGGAGCATACGAGAGGGTAGAATTGACGTGCTGCGGAATCTCGACATTGTTATAGCCGTAGATTCGCAGAATATCTTCGATCAGGTCAGCCTCGCGCTGCACATCAACACGATATGCGGGAACAACAACCGACAGAACGCCGTCCTTCTCAGCCTCGATCTCGACCTCCAAAGCTGCGATAATCGAACGAACTGTCTGCTCGGGAATCTCCTTTCCAATCAAAGTATTTACACGCTTCAACGAAACATCGAAACGGAACGGAGCGAGCGGTTCGGGATAGAGATCAATAATATCCGACGAAATCTTACCACCAGCCAAATCGCGGAACATCAATGCAGCACGTTTCAGCGCATAGACCGTGCGATCGGGATCGATACCACGCTCGAAACGGAACGACGAATCTGTATTCAAACCGTGTCGCTTGGCCGTCTTACGCACCCAAACGGGGTTAAAATATGCGCTCTCGATGAAGATGTTGGTCGTTGTGTCGCTCACTCCCGACTCCAAGCCACCAAATACACCGGCAATACACATCGGTTTATTTGCGTTACAAATCATCAAGTCCTGAGCCGAGAGTTTGCGCTCAACACCATCGAGTGTTACAAACGGAGTGCCCTCCTCGCAATTACGAACAACGATTTTGCCGCCCTCGATCTTATCAGCATCGAAAGCGTGCAGAGGCTGCCCCAACTCGAACAAGATATAATTGGTAATATCGACCAGATTATTCTTAGGATTGATACCCACAGCGCGCAACGAATCCTGCAACCATTCGGGCGACGGAGCCACTTTGCAACCCGTAACCGTTACACCCGCATAGCGAGGCGCCGCTTTCACATTCTCAACCTCAACCTCGATCTTCAAATCGTGGTTATCAATCGAGAATTCGTCAACCGTAGGCCAATTCAACTCAACCTGTTGACCGTTTGCAGCTAAATATGCCGCCAGATCGCGTGCAACACCGATATGCGACGCTGCGTCAATACGGTTCGGCGTCAGACCAATGCCAATGAGATAATCGTCCTTGATATTCAGGTAATCCTTCGCCGACATACCTACGGGAGCATCTTCGGGCAACTCTTTGATACCATCGTGGTCGGTACCGATACCCAACTCGTCATCAGCACAAAGCATACCGAACGACTCGACACCGCGAATCTTGCTCTTCTTAATCTTGAAGCCCTCGGTTTCGCCCATCGGGTAGAGCACCGCACCAATAGTTGCACACAGCACCTTCAATCCAGTACGCACATTGGGAGCACCACAGACGATATTCAGCGGCTCACCTGCACCGACATCAACCGTCGTAACATGCAAGTGGTCCGAATCGGGATGATCAACACAGGTCAGCACCTGACCAACAACCACACCAGCCAAGCCGCCACGAATGGTTTCGATCTTCTCGAATTCCTCGACTTCAAGACCTATATCTGTCAGAATTTCAGCGATCTTCTCGGCCGAGAGATCGGTTTTCAAATAATTTTTCAGCCAATTATAAGAGATATTCATCGCGTATGTAATTATTTATTTTGCACGAATTGTGATTAAAAACGTACAAAGTTAGTAAAATAAATCGGAAAAGCACACCTTTTCCCGCGATAAATAGCACCCAATAATCGCAAATTCTCTACCTCGAACCGAAATAGAGGAATATCATACCGAGTAGAATCAGCAACAGACCCGCCGCTTTATTCTTCACATTGCGCTCACGGAAGATCAATGCACCTCCCACAAACGACACCACAACTGAGCCACGACGTACCATCGAGATGATCGATATCATCGCATCTTCCTGTGCCAACGAGTAGAAATATAGGAAATCGGCAACCGTCAAGAATAGCGTTACAAGCAGTATCACCCACGTCCAGCGGAATGGGGTAGTACTCTTTCGAGTCGGGTACCAAAGTGCAATAATCACCGCACCCATAATGATTGCCAGATAGAAATTACACCACGCTTGAACAAACATCGGTGCGAGCTTCGTCATTATGTACTTGTCATACAAACCGCTCGCGATAGCTGCCAATGCTGCAAGCAGAAGACATAAAATCCACTTATTATGTTTGAAATCAATGCCCTCCTTCTTGCTCGAAAAACTCAGCAAAAAGATCGCGCCAATAGCCAAGATCACACCGATCCACTGATATACATTCAATCGCTCGCCAAAGATCAGCATAGCACCAATCAGCACACCGACGGGTCGCGTAGCATTGATCGGGCCGACAATAGTAATGGGTAGATTCTTCATCGCCACATATCCGAACGTCCACGACGTCAGCACTATGCAAGCCTTAATAAAGACATACTTGTGGGCATCCCAACCCATCGACGGCACCTCGAACAGCGTACCCTCACCAATACCCCAGCCAAAGATCGACGAGAAAATCAGCGGCAAGAATATCAGCGCCGAAAAGAGCGTATTGAAGAACAGAACAGGCAGCACCGCGTTATTCAGCAGTGCTCGTTTCTTGCAAATATCATAACAGCCGTGCAACGCAGCAGAAGCAAAGGCTAAAATCAGCCACATAGAGATCAGTAGTTTTAGTGTTAAATTTCATCGCTATAAATCGCCTCTGGCAGTGCGTGTAGATTGTAGCACGACGCCATCGAGCGACCATACGCACCTGCCGATTGAATCGCCACCAAATCGCCACGACGCAACTCGGGCAACTCCACCTCGCGTGCAAAAATATCCGACGATTCGCACACCGTTCCAGCCACCATACAACTCATCTGTAGAGCGTCGGGCGAGGTGAGATTGACAATGCGGTGATGCGCACCGTAAAGCGCAGGTCGCATCAGCTCGGTCATCGAGGCATCGATGATCGCCACCTCTCGCTCAGTCGGAGTAGTCTTACGATAGAGCACGCGCGAGATCAACTCTCCGCATTGACCGATGATCGAGCGACCCAACTCGAAGTGAATCTGCTTGTTACCTACATCGAGCGTGCGGGCAAACGCCGTAAAATAGCCCTCAAAATCGGGCACGGGAGCACGATCGGGGTCATCGTAGTCGATACCCAAACCGCCACCTACGTTGATATGCTCCAACTCAAAACCACGCTGCTCGAACCAACGCGAAAGTTCATTCACGCGACGACATAGATTCTCGAAAACAGTCATATCCAAGATCTGCGAGCCAACGTGAAAATGCAGACCCACAATGCGGATATTGCACAGTTGCTCGATCTCGTCGGCCACCTGCTCAATCTCACGATATGAGATACCAAACTTACTATCGCCGTGTCCTGTCGAGATATGTTTGTGGGTGCGAGGATCGACATCGGGATTGATTCGCAAAGCCACATCTACCGTGCGCCCCATTTCGGCAGCAATCTGATCAATCACCTGCAACTCTTGACGCGACTCGCAATTGAATGCCAAAATATTCTGCTCAATCGAGTAGCGAATCTCCTCATCACTCTTACCCACACCCGCATAGACCACCTTGCGAGGGTCAAAGCCCGACTCGATGGCCTTGCGCACCTCGTTACCACTCACACAATCGACACCTAAACCATAACCACGGATCACCTCCAATAGATGGTCATCGAAATTAGCCTTCAAAGCGTAGTGGATATGGTAGCCGTAACGAGCCGACTGCTCAACTGCACATTGCAACGTGCGATGCAACAATTCGACATCGTAAAGATAGAAAGGTGTGCGATACGCGCTCAGTTTTTCAACAATATTTTTGCTAAGCATAGTGGGTCTATAACAAAGTTTCGGCGGCAAAAGTAGAGCAAATAAACGATACTCGCAACTTTTGTCGCCAAAACATTCTTTTCAGTCGTCGGTAGTTTACTACCGAGCTGCATCTTGTCGCTCGACAACAGCCTGCACCGAGCAGGGACGACCGTCTTCGGTTATACCCTCGACCACCACATCGTAATCGGTTGTGCGGTCGGCAGTGTAGAACTCGATCGTTGCACGCCCCTCATCGTCAAACTGCAATGCAGGCACCCAAGCAACGGTTGTGCGCAGGTCGGGCCGATTGGGCACATCGTATTTAGGTTGATAATACTCAACCGCAGGCTTGTAGCCGAGAGGAGAGGTAGAACTAATCGACGCATTCTTACGATATTTACGCAAATGGTCAGGTTTGAGTTTATAGAATATCAATGCTTGCGGTAATTCGTCTGGGCCATACAAACCTGCTCGATATGAGGGCACAAGCGACACCGAAACCACATCCTCACTCGGGATATTCAACAAGTCCTCAATGGGGGTTTCCAAATCATCGACATAGATTCGCGGAACAACATTCTTTGCAGGCGACAAATCCACATCTTCACTTTCGAGCACCTCAGTCATCGTAAGAGCACCTCGTTTTTCACGCGTTACAAACGTCCCATCGGGCATCGCAAACACACCGTGCAATTTAAGTGCAAGATCCCAAGCCGTAGCGTGTGTTTTGGCAAACTTCGCAACGGGCAGCTCGTGAATCGGGATCACCCCCTTGAATACCGACGATTCGAGAGGCTTAGCTCTGACGACAATCTCCTCAATATCAATCACTCGCATACCTCCCTCTTGGTAATATTTCTCCTTGTTCGTATTCAGATATTCGTCGGGTATATACTCCTCGATCTTACCATCTTTCAAACGTGCAGCTATTTGCGCCTTCGGGAAGGGTAGGCGCGAGGGCACAAACTCCACACCAAGCACATTGTCCTGCCCCTTGCGGCTGAGCGCACTCACTGTAAAGATAGTCGAATCGGGGAAATTCAATCCCTCAATGCGGAACTTGCCATTGCGCTCGTCGCCCAACTCGAAATGTTCGAAACGGTTGGTGAAATTGTCGTGCACCACCAACTGCGCCCCCTTTGGCTCGCGGTTGAAGGCGTTGAAAACTCGACCCTCGATAGCTTGCGTCTGCTCAAATCCAATTCTCGGTAACATCATCGAATCGCGCACAACCTCGCCAATATTGAAACGTCGCCAACCCTGCGTCATCATCAGCAGATCGACCTGCCCACGTGCCTTGCCAAAATAGTCGGCAGGCGACTCTACAAAACCACCTAAATCGGAGGTCAGCAACAGGCTCGTTACGGCATTCTCGCCCGAGTCAGAACGACGCACCATTCGCCTGTCGGTTACTGCCACCGCGTAGTCGCCATTAACGATTGTGCCTAAGGTATTTGTAATTTTTATATCAAGTGTTACTTTTTGTTGTTTGCGGGTAACGGGCGAGGTGGTTTTAGTCTGTGCTACGAACTGCTCTGAGGGGTAGCGGAAGAGTAGTCGCTCGCTATAAATCACACCCGTTACTCTATCATAAATTGCCACTTGCGAAATACCCTCTAAGAGCACATTTTCGGGAATCGTGAATTGTCCCGTAACATCATCAACCATATAAACCAATGCTCCGCGCGAATGCACCAATGCGCCCAAATTTGAGCAATCGAACTCTGCGCCCGAAAGCACTTCGCACCCCCACTTGTCGCCCACACGCTCAACTCGCAGTGCGCAAGCCTCAGCTGTCGGCTTAGGCATCGCAAAATGGAACTTGCGACCCTCGTGCTCGATCTCGGCATAGTAACGCTCGCCCAACCTTGGCGTCATCTCGAAGACTCCCATACCTTTATGCGTGCTCGCAATCGGAGAAAGCACCGCACCCGATCCGTCGCGCACCACACCCACAACCTCGCGGCTATAACCATCAGCACCAATCGCCTTGAATGCCACACGTTGCATTACGTCAGCTATCAGATCGCCACCTTCGGGCATAAAATCGACATAAATCGAGTTGTCCAACGACGGTAGCAGCAGGGTAGTCGCAAAGTTACGATTGGGCACTTCGAGCGACATATCAATCTCACCCACAGCTCCTTCGATTGGAGTGTATTCAATTCTCACCTGTCCATAACTATCGGTTCGGAGAGTAAAATTGCGATCACGATTCTCTTCGCGCCTCTCAGTACACTGCACTCGATAGCCCGCATACGGTCCATCGAAGCCATAGAAACGCACAATGGCCGTTGCCGTACTATCCTCGCTCAGCACGTAACTCACCTCGTGCGAAACCACGTCGTCGATCGAATTACCGATCTCGATACGACGGCGGAAGAAGAAGTCTTCTGACCAATTGGTCTGCCACTGAGTGAATGCCACCAGCGAATAGCTACCCGCCTTGATATCAGACGGCAGATCGATAGCATTGCTAAAACCTGTCGAATCACGCTTGATCTTGATTCGCTGAACTAAGTTGTCGCTCGCATCGACCAGATCGACATAGAGATAGTTGGTCGGAGTCTGCCCCGTATGCGACACCGCATCGACTACCCAACCACGCAACCAGATACGCTCACCAGCAGAGTAGTAGGGCTTATCAGTCATCAAATAGACCTTCTCGTGCAGACTATTGGCATACATCCTTGCAAACCCATCAAGCAATCGCTCTTGTGAATGTTGCTGAGCGACGACGGCTGTGGCAAACAAAAGAGAGAACAAAGCGAGTAAAAACCTCTTCATAAATCGCATTTTTATTACAATTACAAAAATAGACAATTTTCTCAGATTAAACAATATAATGGCAGCGAAATAGCTATCAGCGAGGGCGAATCACCCAACGACAGTGCCCAATCGACAATAGACAACAGAGGCATCACAGAAGAAATTCGACTCGTGCAGAGCTGATACTATATATAATTAAAGATTTTTTAGTATATTTGCGCGCAAATTTAGAAAATACTATCAATATGAAAAATATTCGCAACTTCTGTATTATCGCTCACATTGATCACGGCAAGAGCACCCTGGCCGACCGCCTGCTCGAATATACCAACACGCTCAATCAGCGTGAAATGCAGGCACAGGTGCTTGATGATATGGATCTCGAACGCGAGAAGGGTATCACCATCAAGAGCCACGCTATCCAGATGGAGCACCACCATACCGATGGTCAAACCTACACACTCAACCTGATCGACACCCCGGGACACGTCGATTTCTCGTACGAAGTTTCGCGCGCAATTGCCTCGTGCGAGGGGGCATTGCTGGTTGTTGATGCAACGCAGGGTATTCAGGCGCAGACCATCTCGAATCTCTATCTTGCATTGGGTAACGACTTGGAGATTATTCCAGTACTCAACAAGATTGATATGGATTCGGCAATGGTTGATGAGGTGAAGGATCAGATTGTCGACCTACTCGGCTGCGACCCCGACTCGATTCTTGCCGCATCGGGCAAGACAGGTCAAGGCGTTGATGATGTATTGGCAGCCATAGTTGATCGCATTCCCGCTCCGAAGGGAGATCCCGAAGCGCCACTGCAAGCACTGATCTTCGACTCGGTATTCAACTCATTCCGAGGCATCATTGCCTATTTCCGAATTTTCAATGGCAAATTGCGCAAAGGCGACCACGTAAAGTTCTTCAACACGGGTAGCGAGTACGATGCTGACGAAATCGGCGTTTTGAAACTCAAAATGAATCCGCGCGATGAGATCAGTGCAGGCGACGTAGGCTACATCATTTCGGGCATCAAGACCTCGACTGACGTGAAGGTGGGTGATACGATCACTCACATTGGTCGTCCGTGCGAGGAGTCAATAGCCGGTTTCGAGGATGTCAAACCTATGGTTTTTGCGGGAGTCTATCCTGTCGAGGCTGATCAGTATGAGGATCTTCGCGCATCGCTCGAAAAGCTACAATTGAATGATGCATCTCTCACCTTCGAGCCTGAGAGTTCGTTGGCATTGGGATTCGGTTTCCGTTGCGGTTTCCTCGGATTATTGCATATGGAGATCATTCAGGAACGTCTGTACCGCGAATTTGATATGGATGTGATCACGACCGTCCCGAACGTATCCTATCGCATCACCACTACCAAGGGCGAAGAGCTCGACGTTCACAACCCATCGGGTCTGCCCGACATTACAAATATCGCCAAGATCGAAGAGCCATATATCAACGCTCAGATCATCACCAAGACCGACTTCTTGGGCAATGTGATCAAGCTCTGCATCGACAAACGCGGCGTACTGAAAAATCAGACATTCATCACGCAGGATCGTGTAGAGGTCAATTTCGAGATGCCATTGTCGGAGATTGTATTCGATTTCTACGACAAGTTGAAGAGTATTTCGAAAGGGTATGCCTCGTTCGACTATCACATGAATGGTTTCCGTCCGTCGAAGCTTATCAAGTTGGATATTCTGTTGAACGGTGAACCTGTCGATGCCCTTTCTACCTTGACCCATGTGGACAATGCCGAAACTTTCGGTCGCCGTATGTGTGAAAAGTTGAAGGAACTCATTCCTCGCCAACAGTTCGACATCGCTATCCAAGCAGCCATCGGTGCGAAGATTATCGCCCGTGAAACCGTGAAACAGCTCCGTAAGGACGTAACCGCCAAGTGTTACGGTGGTGACGTGAGCCGTAAGCGTAAGTTGCTCGAAAAGCAGAAGAAGGGTAAGAAGCGCATGAAGCAAATCGGTAATGTGGAAGTACCGCAGAAGGCTTTCTTGGCTGTTTTGAAGTTGGATTAATCATTTAAACCTTAAAATCATATCAAAAGATGAAGTTTTTATCTATTTGTGCG
>JAZOMS010000251.1:0-5239 GCA_045654145.1 Alistipes sp.
ACACCGCTCCCAATATATTTATATATAGGTATAACAAAGAAAACGAGCCCACCCGCTAACGGGTGAGCTCGTCGTTTATAGATCGTTGCGACCGCGAAGTCGCGCGCTTTCTACTGCTCGTTCATCTGCTTGTAAACAGCGTTGATCTCATCGTACTTAGCCTTCATAGCCTCGTCATCGTAGCTCAGACGATAGTAGATCGACTTCAACAGCTCAATAGTGGTCATATTGGTACCATTCAACTCGTAAGCCTTCTCCAATGCGGGCAGCGAAGCAGCGTAGATCTCATTAACAGCAGCCTGAGCCTTGTTGCTCTCCTCGTAGCTGGTGAAGGTCTGCTTGGTCAACTCGTCCTGAGCAGCGTCGCCCTTCAAGCAGAAGGTGTAACCCAAACGCAGCTGGTTGATCTCATTCTCGGGCTGCAACTCAACTGCCTTAGTGTAGGTCTCGATAGCCTCGTCCCAACGCTCCGACTTCAAATATACGTTGCCAAGACCTGCCCACAGATCAACGTTCTGGGGATCAGCGTCGATAGCCGACTTAATCAGACCGAATACCTCCTCGGGATCCTCGGTGCTACCCTCACGCGAGTAGAACATAGTCATCGACTCGATCAGGTTGTTGTTCTGGGGATACTTCGACACACCCTCCAATAGGGTCTCCTTCGACTTAACCATATCACCTGCATTGTTCTTGAAGTAGCAGTGGAACAACAGGTAGTACAGAGTACCGTCAGCCTCGTAGTTGTTAGCCTTCGACTTCTCCAAGTAACCCAGAGCAGTGTCGAAATCACCATCCAAAACGTAGCAGTAGCCAATGTTGAATGCCAACGAGGTGTCGGGAGTACCGAGCGCTGCCAACAACTCATCTGCAACTGCATAACCCTCAGCTGCTGCCTTGTACTCGCCCAACTTGTACATATTGTCAGCATTCTGCAAGTAGTGATCCTTCAAGTTGGTCAGACCAGCGTTTGCCTTCTCAGCTGCCTTGGGATCCATCTCCTTAGCCTTCTTGAACGACTCAACTGCGATTGCAGCTGCACCCTCAATAATGGGGTTAGTAACCTTCCAGCTTGCGATAGTGCCACTTGCGGGATCAACATAGACAGTTACGTAGGGGTAGGTCAGCTCGGTGAACTCACCATAGCCCTTCTTGACACCCTCCTGCATCGACATAGCCTTGCCGATCGAAACCTCCAACATATTAACCGGCATACCGATGTAGAGACTACCCTCGGGTGCATCAACTACAGCAAAATATGCCTGACCACGATTGATCCAAGTCGAGCTCTTGACATTCTTCTTTGCATTGGCAGCATCTGCATCTGCCTTAGCAACCTTTGCCTTCAATGCGTCCGCATTTACCTTCTGAGCATTTGCGGCGGGTGCAGCTACCAACAGAACTGCTGCAACCATCATAAGAATTCTTTTCATAAGATAAGATTGTGTTTAAGGTATAAATTTTTAGTTAATTATTTACTCATTTTGAGGCTGCTCGACCGTCTGCTCTGCCGACTGCGCCTCTACCGGCTGGTCTACTGCTGCACCCTCGATCGTTGCGCCCTCAACAGGTGTAACCTCCTCGGCATCCTCGCTCTTGGGCACTGCCATAACCGATGCAATCGAATCGCCCTCGCGCAGGTTGATAACCTTCACGCCCTGCGTTGCACGGCCAGCCATACGGATGCCATCGACTGCCGTACGGATTGTGATACCACTACGGTTGATGATCATCAGGTCGTTCTCGTCAGTAACTGCCTGAATCGACACCAGTTTACCCGTCTTCTCGGTTACATTGATCGTCTTGACACCCTTGCCACCACGGTTGGTAATACGGTACTCGTCCAAATCGGTACGTTTGCCATAACCATTCTCGCTAAGTACCAGCACATCCTGCTTGCTATCAGGCTCGACGCAGATCATACCCACTACCTCGTCACCCTCGTCCAGCGCAATACCGCGAACACCCGCACCTACACGGCCAATCGGACGAACGGTATTCTCGTTGAAGCGAATAGCCTTACCCTCGCGAGCTGCGATCATAATCTCAGCTTCGCCACTCGTCAGCTTAGCCTCGATCAACTCGTCGCCCTCGCGGATAACGATCGCATTCACACCATTCTGGCGGGGACGCGAGTAAGCCTCCAACTTGGTCTTCTTGATCGTACCATCCTTAGTACACATCACGATATAGTTGTTCTCGACAAAATCCTCGTCATCCAGACGACGAACATTGATATATGCACGAACCTTATCGTCAGGCTCGATCTGGATCACATTCTGGATCGCGCGACCCTTCGACGCACGCGAGCCCTCAGGAATGTTATAGACCTTCAACCAATAGCAACGACCCTTCTCCGTGAAGAACAACATTGTGTTGTGCATCGTCGCAACGTAGATATGCTCGATGAAGTCCTCATCGCGCGTTGCGCTACCCTTCACACCGATACCGCCACGGTTCTGTGCGCGATACTCGGTCAGCGGGGTACGCTTGATATAGCCCATATGCGAGATGGTGATAACCATATCATCATCAGCATAGAAATCCTCAGGGTTGAACTCCTCAGCCGAGAAGACAATCTCCGTACGACGCTCATCGCCATACTTCGCCTTGATCTCCATCACCTCGTCCTTGATAATCTGCATCTGCATACCCTCATCGGCTAGCACTGCGTTGTAGTAGTCGATACGCTTCTGCAACTCATCACGCTCGGCAGTCAACTTGCCGTGCTCCAAGCCGGTCAATGCACGCAGACGCATCTCCATAATGGCAGCTGCCTGCAACTCCGACAGACCAAACTTCTCCATCAACGCCTGACGACCTGCCTCAGGATCCTTCGCCGCACGGATCGTATGGATCACCTCGTCGATGTTATCCTGAGCAATCAACAGACCCAGCACGATATGCAGACGCTCCGACGCCTTCTTCAAGTCGAACTGCGTGCGACGTACTACAACCTTATGGCGATGACCAACAAACTGTGCGATCAGATCCTTCAAGTTGAGCAACATCGGGCGGCCATCAACCAGCGCAATATTGTTCACTGCAAACGAAGTCTGCAACTGAGTATTCTTGTAGAGCGTATTCAGCACCACGCTCGCCACAGCATCCTGCTTCAAGATGATCACCACGCGAACACCGTTGCGGTCGCTCTCGTCATTGACGTAGGCGATACCCTCCAACTTCTTCTCATTGACCATCTCGGCGATCTTTTTGATCATCTCGGCCTTATTGACCATATAGGGGATCTCGGTAACTACGATACACTCACGACCCGATGCCGTATGCTCAATCTCGGTCTTGGCACGCATCACCACACGACCACGACCCGTTTCGAGAGCCTCGCGGACACCCTCGTAACCGTAGATGATACCACCCGTCGGGAAATCGGGACCCTTGACATACTTAGCCAACTCCGAAACCTCGATCTCCTTGTTATCTACGTATGCGCAACAAGCATCGCAAACCTCGCCCAGATTGTGAGGTGCCATATTCGTTGCCATACCCACCGCAATACCGCTTGCACCATTGACCAGCAACAGCGGAATCTTCGTGGGCAGCACCGTAGGTTCGGGCGTGGTATCGTCGAAGTTGAGCGTGAAGTCGATCGTATCCTTCTCGATATCAGCCATCACCTCGTCGGCAATCTTACGCATACGAGCCTCGGTATAACGCATCGCCGCAGCCGAGTCGCCGTCCATCGAACCAAAGTTACCCTGACCATCAACCAGCGGGTAGCGCATCGACCACTCCTGCGCCATACGTACCATTGCGTCGTAAACCGACGAGTCGCCGTGCGGGTGGAACTTACCGAGCACATCACCCACGATACGTGCCGACTTACGGTGCGGCTTGTCCGAGTAGAGATTCAACTCGTTGCTCATATCGTAGAGAATACGACGATGAACGGGCTTCAAGCCGTCGCGCACATCGGGAAGGGCACGCGAAACGATTACCGACATCGAATAGTCGATATAGGCAGATTTCATCTCCTCTTCGATGTTGATCGTAATGATCTTACCACCTTTCTTCTCTTCCAATTCTTCTGACATAATTTATTCTTAGTTGGTTGGGGATCAGCCACTTACTTCGTATCGCAACGCAACTTGGGCAATCATCATCATACACCCTCGGCTCGCTGCACACACCCAGCTTGGCAATCCCTTTCAGCTTCTTCTATTTTAACGTGTAAAAGTACGATTTATTTCGCAAATAACCAACATTTTATGCGCTTTTTTCATTACATAACGACTTAATTTATTTTTTTACGAATTTTTCTCGCTTTTGACGCCATTTTTAGCCGTTTTGGCGAGTTTTAATTTTGCATCCGACAGGGGGTCGATGGTTTGAGAGAGATTCACAATTCCATATTATCACTTCGCTAAAAAGGGAAAAGTATGCCTCGTCCATCTGGTGCGCACCAAATTCTTCTACACTATATTTCAATTCACACATCCCAATGATAAAGCAACGTGGATAATACCAAACAAAAAAGCCGCACCCCGATGTGGTGTGCGGCTCTCTATAAAAATATCCGTTCAGATTAACCGAAGAATGCCAACAGGATACCAGCTGCAACTGCCGAACCTACGACACCTGCAACATTGGGGCCCATAGCGTGCATCAGCAGGAAGTTCGAAGGATCGTACTTGCGACCCTCGTCCTGCGATACGCGTGCTGCCATAGGCACTGCCGATACACCAGCCGAACCGATCAGCGGGTTGATCTTCTTGTTGGGATCCTTGATGAACAGGTTCATCAGCTTAGCCAACAGAACACCACCAGCAGTACCGCAAGCAAATGCAACGATACCCATCACCAAGATACCCAGAGTCTGCCAGTTGATGAATGCCTCTGCCGTAGCCGTTGCACCAACGGTGATACCCAAGAAGATAACAACGATATTCATCAACTCGTTCTGAACAGTCTTGGTCAGACGCTCAACCACACCGCACTCCTTCATCAAGTTACCAAACATCAAGCAACCAATCAGAGGTGCTGCGCTGGGCAACAACAGCGATACGATAACGGTAATAACGATCGGGAAGAGGATCTTCTCCTTCTTCGATACGGGACGCAACTGAGTCATACGGATCTTACGCTCGCTCTCGGTAGTCAGCGCACGCATAATGGGAGGCTGGATCACAGGAACCAACGCCATATACGAGTAAGCAGCCACAGCGATCGGACCCAACAACTCGGGAGCCAACTTCGAAGTCAGATAGATAGAGGTAGGACC
>JAZOMS010000252.1:0-1578 GCA_045654145.1 Alistipes sp.
GAGAGATTTCGACTCAACACTGCTGCCATAAACTCGGCAGGGTAGTTGGCTTTGAGGTATGCCGTCTGGAACGCCACCCACGAGTAGCACGTAGCGTGCGATTTGTTGAAGGCATACGAAGCAAACTTCTCCCAATCGGCCCAGATCTTTTCGAGCACCTTCGGGTCGTGGCCATTCTGTTGACCGCCCGTGATGAATTTGGGTTTGAGTTCGTCCAGTTTCGACTTGATCTTCTTACCCATCGCCTTACGCAGTGTGTCGCTCTCGCCTCGCGTGAAACCACCCAGCAGACGCGACAGCAACATCACCTGCTCCTGATAGACCGTAATGCCGTAGGTATCTTTCAGATACTTCTCCATAATCGGTATATCATAGACAATAGGCTCATCGCCGTGCTTGCGAGCGATGAACTGCGGAATATAGTCCATTGGACCCGGACGATAGAGGGCATTCATCGCAATCAGGTCCTCGAAGGTCGAGGGCTGCAACTCGCGCAAATACTTCTGCATACCCGCAGACTCGAACTGGAATGTTCCGACCGTACGACCCTCGCAATAGAGTTTATATGTAATAGGGTCGTTAATGATCGAGAAGTCATCTATATCAACCTTCTTGCCGCGCGTGTAGAGGACATTTTCAACTGCGTCCTTGATGATCGACAAAGTTTTCAGACCCAAGAAGTCCATCTTGATCAGACCCGTATCCTCGATCACCGAGCCTTCATACTGCGTTACGAGCATCTTTTCGCCCGTCTCCTTATCATCTGCCGTCGAAACGGGCACCCAATCGGTAATGTCATCACGACAGATAATCGTACCGCAAGCGTGTACGCCCGTATTGCGCACGTTGCCTTCGAGCATTTTGGCATACTTGATCGTATCGTGCATTATGGGATCAGTCGACTGCTCAGCCTCTTTCAATTCGGGTACAAGCTCAATAGCCTGCCCAAGACTCTTCACCGCCTTACCCTCAGGGGTCTTGTCGGGCACAAGTTTGCACAAACGGTTCGACTCATCGAGAAGCAATTTTTGCACACGTGCCACATCCTTAATAGCCGATTTGGTCGCCATCGTGCCGTAGGTGATGATGTGAGCCACCTTCTCCTTACCATACTTCTGCGTAACCCAATTCAACACGCGACCGCGACCATCATCGTCGAAATCGATACCGATATCGGGCAACGAAATTCGGTCGGGATTCAGGAATCGCACAAACAGCAAATCGTAGGCAATTGGGTCGATCTGCGTGATACCCAAGCAGTATGCCACAGCCGATCCTGCTGCCGATCCACGACCCGGTCCGACCGACACATCAAGCAGATCGCGCGCTGCGGCGATGAAGTCCTGCACAATAAGGAAGTAACCAGGGAAACCCATCGTCTTCATAATGTGCAACTCGAAGACCAATCGTTCACGCACCTCATCATCCAACGGATCTCCATAACGCTTTTTAGCGCCGATAAAGGTCAAATGCGCCAGATAATCAGCCTCGAACTTAATGCGATACAACTTATCATAGCCACCTAAGCGCTCAATCTTTTGATGCGCCTCTTCGTCGCTCATTACCACATTGCCATTC
>JAZOMS010000253.1:0-1203 GCA_045654145.1 Alistipes sp.
AACCAATAGCACTCCCCAAGATAGAACACCACCAAGCCCATCTTCTGATTGGCAGCACGTTGAAACCAATATGCTGCACGCTGATTCGACTGCTCGACCCCAATTCCTTTCATATAGAGTCGCCCTAAATTGTATTGAGCGATGGCGTATCCCCACTCTGCCGCCTCACGATAGAGCGTCGCGGCACGTACGGGATCGCTCTCAGTACCAAGTCCCTGCTCGATGTGCGAAGCCAGATCGTTTTTAGCTGGCAGATAACCCATTTCGGCAGCAATAGTATAGAGACGAACAGACTCAGCAGGATCACGCTCGACCGAGTAACCACGCGCATAGCACTTTCCCAAGCGGTAGGTCATTGCAGCCGAGCCCTTTGCCGCCCCACGTCTATAGCTCTCGACCTCAATGGCTGAGGGATAGGGATTTGCCGAATAGACAGATTGCACCAAAAACAGAACCACAACTACAACGCCAAACTCGCGAAAGAATCGTCTTGTCAAATTCATCTTCTAACTATTTAGTAATACAAAACTATTCTAAATATTTAGAAAATCAAAACAATTCGTCAAAAATTTTCGAAAAAAATTCGGGCGACTCCCATTCGTATGGAATCGCCCGAAATAGATTATACTTTCGATTGAAGAGGCGGCTATCGCCCCCATCGCGGCTGATTAGTAGCTGCGAGCGAACAGAACGCGGTGGTGCGACGGCTTGCCCGAGAAGATGCAGGTACCCTCCTCCTCCTCGACATCGAGAGGGATACAGCGGATAGTTGCTTTGGTAGCCTCCTTGATCCCCACCTCGGTCTCGACCGTGCCGTCCCAGTGTGCCGAAATGAAACCACCCTTCTCGTCCAATACGCGGCAGAACTCGTCCCACGTATCGACGCGCGTAATCATCGAGTTACGGAAGTTCAGAGCCTTCTCGAAGATGCCCTTCTGAATCTCGTCCAACAGCGCAACGATATGATCAACGATACCCTCCTGAGGCATTGTGCACTTTTCGGGCGTATCGCGGCGAGCAACCTCGATCGTACCATTAGCGATATCACGACCACCCATAGCCAAACGCACAGGCACACCCTTCAACTCATACTCGGCAAACTTGAAGCCCGAACGTACATTATCGCGGTCGTCGATCTTGACGCTCACGCCCTTAGCCTCCAAAGCCTCAGCAATCGGACGCAACTTCTCGACCACGTTCTTC
>JAZOMS010000254.1:0-4741 GCA_045654145.1 Alistipes sp.
AAACCCTCCAAGTAGGTCAGCACCTCGCCCATCTTCTTGCGCTCAGCCTCAACATCAATCAAACCACCCAGCGGCACGAAGTACTGTGTGGTCTTAACGATGAATGCCGCAGCCGTTGCGTCTTTCTCCTCAACACGCTCAACCGAGGTCAGGTTTGCCATTTTGGTGATCACCGCCTCATACTCCGACGGGTAGTTCTCATCAACGATAACCTTCAACGTCAGGGCGTCCTTGTTGGGCAGATTCTTCTGCTTACGAACGTTACGCACTGCCGAGATCACCTCCTTCGCCAACTCGAAACGAGCCAACAACTTCTCGTCAGCCTCCGAGGCAACCTTAACCTCGCTTACGCAGATCGACTCACCCTCCTTACGCTCGGCAATATCCTGCCAGATCTCTTCGGTGAGGAAGGGCATAAAGGGGTGCAACATCTGCATCAGACGCTCGAAGATCGACTTCACTGCCTTCAACGTACACTCGTCGATTGCGTCGCCGTATGCGGGCTTGACCATCTCCAACAACCAGCCACTGAACTCGTCCCAGAACAGACGGTAAGCGACCAGCAGTGCGTCCGAAATGCGGTATGCCGCGAAATCCTTCTCGATCTGCATCTGAGCTGCTGCCAGACGCTGCTCGAACCACTCGATCGACAGGCGGTTGCACTCGCTCTGCTCGCGAGCAGCATCTACCGACCAACCGCAAACGAGTTTATATGCGTTCCAAATCTTGTTACCGAAGTTACGACCCTGCTCGCACAACGAATCGTCGAACATCAGGTCGTTACCAGCCGACGAGCACAACATCATCGCCACGCGCACGCCATCGGCACCATACTGAGCGATCAGATCGAGCGGGTCGGGCGAGTTACCCAACTGCTTCGACATCTTGCGTCCGATCTTATCGCGCACGATACCCGTGAAGTAGACATTGCGGAAGGGCATCTCGCCGCGATACTCATAACCTGCCATAATCATACGAGCCACCCAGAAGAAGATAATATCGGGACCCGTAACCAGGTCGTTCGTAGGATAGTAATATTTGATCTCCTCGTTCTCGGGGTTGCGGATACCGTCAAACACCGAGATCGGCCACAACCACGACGAGAACCAAGTATCGAGTACGTCCTCGTCCTGACGCAGGTCGCTGAGCTGCAATGTTTCGTCGCCTGCCTTCACGCGAGCCAGCTCCAACGCCTTCTCAGCGGTCTCAGCTACTACATAACCACCCTTCGGCAGGTAGTAAGCAGGGATACGCTGACCCCACCACAACTGACGCGAGATACACCAATCCTTGATGTTCTCCATCCAGTGGCGATAGATATTCTTATACTTCTCAGGCACGAACTTAATCTCGTTCTCCAACACCGCGCGGGTTGCGGGCTCAGCCAGCTCCTGCATCGACAAGAACCACTGCATCGACAGCTTAGGCTCGATGGGCACGCCCGTACGCTCCGAGAAGCCTACGTTGTTGGTATATGCCTCGGTCTTCTCCAACAGATCAGCCGCAGCCAGATCCTTCTCGATCTGCTCGCGTACCACGAAACGATCCATATCGACGTACATACCCACCTTGTCGTTCACCGTACCGTTGTCGTTGAAGATATCGATAGTCTCCAAGCCATACTTCTCGCCCAGCATATAGTCGTTCACGTCGTGTGCAGGCGTTACCTTCAATGCACCCGTACCGAACTCGATATCGACATACGTATCGCGGATTACGGGGATCGAACGACCCACCAGAGGCACAATCACTCGTGCGTCGGCGGGCAACCAATTGTAGCGTTCGTCGTTGGGATTCACGCAGAGAGCCGTATCGCCCAAGATGGTCTCGGGGCGGGTTGTAGCTACGATGATCGAGCGATCCGTTCCCTCAACCTTATAACGCAGGTAGTAGAGCTTACCGTGCGACTCCTTGTAGATCACCTCCTCGTCCGACAGCGCGGTCTGTGCCGAGGGGTCCCAATTGACCATACGAACACCGCGATAGATCTTACCCTTGTTGTAGAGATCGACAAACACCTTGATCACACCCTCGGTGCGCGGATCGTCCATCGTGAAGCAGGTACGATCCCAATCGCACGAAGCACCCAACTTGCGCAGCTGCTTCAAGATGATACCACCGTGTTTCTCCTTCCACTCCCAAGCGTGGCGCAAGAACTCCTCACGCGTCAGGTCAGCCTTGTCGATACCCTCCGATTTGAGTTTTGCAACCACCTTAGCCTCGGTAGCAATCCACGCGTGGTCGGTACCCGGCACCCAGCAGGCATTCTTGCCCTGCATACGAGCACGACGCACCAGCACGTCCTGCAACGTATTGTTCAACATATGACCCATATGCAACATACCTGTTACGTTGGGGGGCGGAATTACGATGGTGTATGCCTCGCGCTCATCGGGCGTCGAGTGGAAAAGTTTATGCTCAATCCAATAGTCGTACCATTTGCCCTCAATCTGTTGGGGCGTGTACTTGTCTGCAATGTTCATAGCTTTTATTTTGTAATTTTTGATCAATTATCGGTTTGGATTGCGCCCGCGCGCGAGCAGTCTGCACTCAGCACGCCGACGAAATATCTCGCAAAAGTAGTAAATATATTATTAAAAAGCGCGCGCGAGGACGAGAAAACTTCGAATTTATCTATCGTTTTGTGTAATTTTGTTGCACTTTGCGCGACTAATGTAGCAAACGATGGAAACACAATGAACACGCAAGAGTTGGAAAAAGAGTTTACGCAGATGATCCTAGACCACCGTCAGATCATCTTCAAGGTTTGCTACATCTACACGACGGATGACTACACGATCGAGGAGCTCTCGCAAGAGTGTCTGATCAATCTTTGGCGCGCCTATCCCCGATTTCGTGGCGAAAGCAGGCCCTCGACGTGGATCTATCGAGTGGCAATGAACACCTGCATTTCGTATATGCGTCGATCGTCATCGAGGCCTCAGACGACGGCTCTACCATTCGATCTGCGGTCGGAATTCGAAGCCGATGGTGATCGCAGCCACTACCTGCGCGAACTCTATGTGATGATCAACCGTTTGGGCAAGTTGGAACGCGCGCTGATATTGCTCTGGTTGGAGGATCGTAACTACTCGGAGATCTCTGACATTCTGGGCATTTCCAAATCGAACGTGGGCGTATTGTTGCATCGCACTAAAGAGAAGTTAAAAGCAATGTCGAACCAATAAAAAATTGCAAAAAATGATGAATCTCGAACAGATTAGATCGAGCTGGAACGCACTGGGCACACAGCTCGAACAACAAAACGAAATAACCAGCCTTTTGGTGCGCAAAATGATCACATCACGCAACCGTACTAACTTTGAACAGATTGCCCGTACCCACCAAATCAGCCTCTCGGTAATGGTGTTGATGGCGACGTTAGCCCTCCCCTACTTTGCTCGCACCGAGTTGATCCGAATGGAGAGTTTCGCGCTGATCGAAGCGGTGTCAATTATCGGAATAGTGATGACGTGCCACCTACTAAGAGTTCTATCTCGCCTCGAGCAGAACGATCGAACAGTCAGCCAAATGATGCAGGATGTATTGACATTCAAACGCCTATACAGCCTCAACCAACGCATTGGCACACCCGTAGCATTGGCGACAATCGGCGTAGTCTATACCATCGAGCAGGCTTTTGTTGCAAATGCGCTCATACCGCTTGTACTCTCGCTGATGATGGCAGCGGCGATCGGAGTCATCCAAACCCGTCGTCAGAGTCGCCTGCTGCAAGAGATCGAGCAGGGGCTGACCGAACTGCGCGAGTTTGGCAATACGAACTAAACGCCTCCCTAAACGCACAAAAAATAGAACTCACTCCACTAATCAGTTGGGTGAGTTCTATTTTTAACTCGCTTTTTCGTACCTTTGCAGCCGCAAAACAAGAAAAAAACAGAGATGACATATAGTTTCTCGAAATATCGCCCCCATTATGGCGCACTGCTACGTCTGGCTGCCCCCGTTGTGCTCTCGCAACTCGGTCAGGTGGTGGTGCAGTTCGCCGATAACGCAATGGTCGGACGCCTCGGTGCGCTACCCCTCGCAGCGGTAGCTTTCGGCGGTAGCGTGGCCTTCATCCTCTTCATCTTCGGACTCGGCATTTCGCTCGGATTGACACCGATCGTGGGTGCGCTGTTTGCCCGCAACGAACGCCGCGAAATGGCTACAAATCTGCACAATGCAATCGTGCTCTACACGCTATTGGGCATACTGATCACCGCCTTACAGCTGGCATTCGAGCCGATGATGTATCGCCTCGGACAGCCCGTCGAAGTGGTCGATATGGCACGCCCCTACTATCGCTATATGGCTTGGGGAATGATCCCCATAATGCTGTACGGAGCCTTCAAGCAGTTCCTCGAAGGCGTGGGCAACACCTCAACGGCAATGGTCGTCGTGATCGTCTGCAACTCGCTCAACATCTTCCTGAATTGGCTCTTCATTTATGGCAATTGGGGAGCGCCCGAGATGGGTGCTGCGGGTGCGGGTTTGGCAACACTCATCTCGCGTGTGGCAATGCCGATAATTATGATCGGTTACTTCGCCGTGAGCCGCCGCGTGCGACCCTACATCGCGCTGATGAGCCAGACGCGATTGCAGTGGCGACGCTTCAAATACCTGATGAAGATCGGACTGCCCATCGCCACGCAGATGACGCTCGAAAGCTCGGCATTCGTGCTGTCGGCAATTATGGTCGGTTGGTTCGGCACGGTGGCCATCGCCGCGCACCAGATCACCG
>JAZOMS010000255.1:0-15533 GCA_045654145.1 Alistipes sp.
GGGCATAGTCAATAGCGATATGAGTAGAATAATACCCATCACTCTGATTGACAGCACAATAGTTGCAGCAACGACAATTGCCATAATGTATGATATTGCTCGTGTCGGGATGCCTTGCGAAGCAGCAAATTCTCGGTCGAATGCCACATACATTACTTGGCGCAACCACGCCATCACTCCTGCAATCAACAACAGACACAGCGCACCAAGCGCTACCACGTCGCCACGTGTTACGGTGATGATACTGCCGAATAGATAGGCCGACAGATCGCCCGCAGCATATCCTGCACGCATATTCATAAACACGATACCGATTGCCATACCAACCGACCAGACGATGCCAATGGCTGAATCCTGACGGATACGTCCGCGTTCGCTTGCCCATTCGATACCAATAGCCGATGCAACAGCAAAAATCATCGCTCCAACTATCGGATTGGTACCTGCGTAGAGAGCTATACCCATACCTCCGAACGACGAGTGAGTAATGCCTCCGCTGAGGAAAACCATACGTCGAGCGACGATGTATGTACCTACAATGCCACACGCTATGCCCGATAAGATGCAGGCATAGAGCGCATTGCTCAGGTGTGAGTATTGCAGTATGTCGTTAATCAGCTCCATAGTGTTCGCGCGTACGTGCGTATATCAATCTGCAAATTTATGATTTTTCGGCGACCTTGCCAAATGGACTGTATAGATTTCTGCCATCTTGGGCTACTGAGATGGAATATTTGTTGCGAATGATTGTTTTTGCGCCCGTTTTTTGTAATTTCGCACCATAAAATGTATTGCGAAAAATAATGAATGAAAATCGTGGTCGTCGAGTAAGTTTTCATACCCTCGGCTGTAAACTCAATTTTTCGGAGAGTTCAACCCTCGCGCGCGAATTCGAGCAGAACGGATATGTGCGTGTTGGTAGCGAACTTGATGCTGATGTGTGCGTGATCAACAGCTGCTCGGTAACGGAGCACGCCGATAAGAAGTGCCGCAATCTGGTGCGCAAGATTCACCGTCGCAATCCCTCGGCGATCATTGCCGTTACGGGTTGCTATGCACAGCTCAAACCTCACGATATAGCAAAGATTGACGGCGTTGATATAGTGCTGAGCAACAATGATAAAGGCGATCTATATCAACGAGTAGCCGAGCTGATGGGGCGCAAGGCTGATGCTCCTTTTATAACCAGTTGCCAGACCGAAGAATTGACACGTTTTTTTGCAGCATTTTCGAGTGGTGATCGTACTCGCACATTCCTCAAAGTGCAGGATGGATGCGACTACAAATGTGCCTATTGTACGATTCACTATGCACGAGGATCGAGTCGTAATATTCCTATTGCAGATCTGGTCGAGGAGGCTCGCGAGATTGCCCGATTGGGGCAGAAAGAGATCGTCATCACGGGCATCAATACCGGTGATTTTGGACGCACGACTGGCGAGAGTTTCTACGATCTACTGCGTGCGCTGGACGAGGTAGAGGGCATTGAACGCTATCGAATCTCATCAATCGAGCCCAACTTGCTGACCGATGAGATTATCGAATTATGCGCACGTTCGACAAAGTTCCAACCCCACTTCCACATTCCATTGCAAAGTGGTTGTGATAGTATTCTTGCACGTATGCGACGACGCTATACCACAGCGCGTTATGCCGATCGAATTGAAGCAGTGCGTAAGCTAATGCCCGACGCATTTATTGGCATTGATGTGATCGTCGGATTCCCTGGTGAGACTGACGACGATTTCCAGACGACATACGACTTTTTAGAACGTCTGGCGCCCGCTTATCTGCATATTTTCCCTTTCTCGGAACGAGCAGGTACGCCAGCGGTTGATATGCCCAATAAGGTTCCGCCTCATATCTCGACCGAGCGAGCCAAACGACTCGATGAATTGTGCCAACGCCTACATCGTCAATTCTGCGAGGCGCATATTGGACAAGAGGCCGAAGTACTATTCGAAGGAGCTGCAAGGGGTGGTATGATGTCGGGTTTTACGACCAACTACATCAAGGTACTTGCCCCCTATGATCGAACCAAAATCAACACAATCGTGCGCGTAAAGTTGGATTCTGTGGTTGATAATTGCGATATGGTTGCGCATTTATTATAAAATTTGTATATTTGCATTTTAGTGAGTAAAAATACCAAAGAGAGCGATGAAAGGATTGCGTAAAAAGAGCATTACGGGTTTTGGCTGTATCGTGCTACTGTTGGCATTTTCGGGGGTCGTATCGATGCTCGAATTGGGGCAGTTGAGTCGTGATGCCGAGGAGATTTTCGGTGCGAGCAAGCGCAATGTCGAGTTGGCGCAGGATATGCTTGATGCGGCGCAAAACCAACATACGGCCTTGATGCATATTGCAATTTTCGGACAGTATGAGTTCGCCGATTCGTGTTGTCATAGTTCAGAGCGTTTGGCTGCTACGTTAGAGCTAGCGCGCGAAGAGATCTATGATGCGACTTCGCTCGATTCGCTATCAATGGCGGTATCTCGTTTGACCACTACGGTCGATGAATATATGGCCATTGAGCAACCGTTCGATCGCACCGATTCGATGGTGCGAGCCAATGCTATGTGGTACACACGTCAGTACGAAACCGACTATGTGGAACTGCACAACGCAGTAAAGAACTACATCATCTCGATGCAGGGCACATTGGCACCACGCACCGAGTTACTGAAAAAGAATGCCTACCGCGCAGTGATGCCCGTGCTGATTACGCTGATTGTTACTATCCTGATCGTGCTGATGTTGTTCTACTTTGTGAACTGCTACGGTGTGCAACCAATCACCGAACTCAACAAACGATTGGATGATTACCTGCGCTATAAACTTCCGTTCACGGTCAAAGGTGAATTTGTTGACGAATTGGCGTCGATCAAAGAGCAGATCGAGGTGCTTATTACTCGCAACAAACGACGTATTGACGATTAATCTCTGAGTAGCTATGCGACTGAATGTCATTTTTCGATACATTGGCATTGTGATGCTGTTCTTGGCGTTGTTTATGTTGGCGTCGGCTGGCGTTTCGTACATAAATCACGTCGATACTGCATTTTACCCCCTGCTGATCTCGTTTATGCTAACAGTCGTTCTCGGTGTATTTCCGTTGATCTTTGTCAACAAGGATCCCAATGCAACGATGACCAACAAAGAGAGCTATTGCATCGTGGTGGGAGCGTGGTTGCTGTCGTGTGTAGTCGGGATGTTCCCCTATCTGATTTGGGGAGGTGAGTTCTCACTGATTAATGCTTGGTTTGAGAGCGTTTCGGGCTTTACTGCTACGGGAGCGTCAATTTTGAACGATATTGAGGCATTGCCACGTGGATTGCTCTTTTGGCGCTCGGCGACAAATTGGATTGGCGGTATTGGCGTAGTCATCTTTGCAATGATGATTTTGCCGACACTCGGTCGCAATAAAGCATCGCTTACCAGTGTCGAGATGTCGGCAATGGCTAAGGATAACTACCACTACCGTTCGCAACAGTTGGTTCGAATACTCATCACAACCTACATCAGCGTTACGTTGTTGTGTATGCTCGGCTTGAAGGTTGCAGGAATGACATGGTTTGATGCTTGTGCTCACGCGATGTCGGCAGCATCAACAGCCGGTTTCAGCACTAAGAATGCAAGCATCGGGCACTTCGATAGCGTGGCGGTTGAGTTGGTTTTAATCATAACGATGTTCATCTCGGCAATTCATTACGGACTGCTCTTCTCGACACTGACAGGTAAGCGCAATAACGTCTTCCGTTCGGAGGTCGTCAAAACCTACTTCTTCGCACTGGTTGCAAGCTCGGTGCTGATTGCCATCAGCCTGCGACTGGCTGATGTATATCCTACCCTGCTGTCGTCGTTTCGCCACTCGCTGTTCCAGGTGGTGACGATCTCGACCACTGCGGGTTTTGCTACGGCCGACACCAATACGTGGACTTCGTTGGCAGTTATGTTGCTGGTATTTTTGTCGTTGGTCGGGGCGTGTGCAGGATCAACTACGGGCGGTTTGAAGTTTGACCGATTGATATTGGCAGCTAAGTCGGTGAAGGCTCGTATCGTTCAGCAGCAGCACCCCAACGCTATTGTGCGAATTAAGATCGATGGTGTAATTCAACGCACCGACACAGTCGGAATGGTTATGACCTTCATCGTGTTTTATATTTTGCTGATTCTGCTGGGTGTCTTTATCAATTCGCTCTACGGGCTCGATTTGACAACTGGCTTCACCTCGGCGGTGGCTTGTGTATCCAATGTTGGTCCTGCGTTTGGCAAGGTTGGATCGGTGCTTAATTATTCGACATTGCCAATGATGGTCAAGTTTACAGATACACTCTTAATGTTGTTTGGCCGTTTGGAGATTTTCGGATTGATCCAGATCTTTTTGATTAAATGGTGGATTTAGAATTTTGACTATGAAGAGATATTCGATACTATTACTTACGATATTTGCACTTGCCATTGGGGGAGTCGTGAAGGCTCAACCTCCGGTGAAGGCTCGCATTGCAGGCTTGGAAGATAATGCCGAATATATGGCATTGCTGACCGATGGCATTCGTCTGCAACAGATGGAGGATTCGGTAATGCGTGTGATTGAGCAGAATCGCAAACTATTTGCCGAAGATGCGGGGAATCGTGCGCAATATGGCGAGGTGATCCTGTCGTTGGAGGAGGAGGTATTCGATCTGCGCAATCGCAAAGGTGATATTTTCAGTCAAATCAACACCATCGAGCAGGATTGGTTGATCGCAAATATGGGATCGGCTAATGTTGCGACCAGCGAAATCCTACCCGATCAGCAGGCAGTGGATACAATGGTTGAACAGGCTACTATTCAGGCATCGCGTCTGGTAGATGACGTCCATTTTGTTACAGCACTCGATTCACTTGATTATGCAGCACTGCAACGTGCTCAGAATGACGAATTAAAGGTAATCGAGTACGTCAATATGCTGAGCGAAAATCACGCGGCAATGGAGTCGATCAAGGTGCAATATGAGCAGACGCAGGATGCAGCCGAGGCATCGCGCCTTTACTCGAACTATCAGGTGCTGAATGGTCTGTGTTCGGCCTTGAATGATTCGATATCGACCCGCTGGGGTGCAATCTTCGATGCAAAGAGTTACGCTTACAACTTTATGCTCGAAATGGAGCGTCTCGACAATCTATTAGAGGATCGAGAATTGGCTCTGTCGCAAGCAATTCAGCAGACCGCTTCGGATCGTGGCAGCTATGCTTCAGATGCGATGTGCAACTATTTCAATACGAAACGTTATATGATCGGCACCGAGATCGAACTTGCTCGAATCTATGGTTTAGGCTTTGTGCAGGATTCACTGTCAAAGGTGGCTCGTCATTTGGGGTCAATCGACTATCGTCTGCCAAAGGTAGAGATTGAGGAACGTTTCTTCTTGGCTTATGAGCCCATCGGAGTATCGTCGCCATCGCGTTACAATTCGCGTAATCCGATTCCTGAGTGTGAGATCTACGAACGAGGCACGATCTATCGTGTGGTGCTCGGAACTTTCTCTCAACAGCAACCCATCTCGATATTCCGAGGCGTATATCCGCTATACAAACAGGTTACCGACGAAGGCAAGTATCGCTATTTTGCAGGAGGTTTTGCAACTGAGGCTGATGCTGATGAGGCGCAAGTCAAGTTGAAAAATATGGGTTTCCGACGCCCCGAAGTGGTGGTATGGCGCGATGGAGTCTATGCTAATCTGGTCGAAGAGCGCGAGGCGACGGCCGATATGACTCAGGTATTCAGAGTCGATATCGCAGGCGTTGAGCAAATCAACGATCAGCTACGTGCGGTGATTGATTCGATGGCATCGGGTAAGGATATTACACGAATCAATGGTCGCTTTATTGTGATGTCATTTGCGGTGCGCACTGACGCTGAACAGTTTGCTGAGGCGGTGGCGGCAATTGATGGAGCAACGACTGAGGTTGTACCTATCGAGGTTGAAGCAACGACCGAGGAAGAGTAGCAAAGAAGAGGGTAAAAATAGAGATTCTCTGTTGCAAAACTCAACTAATTTTATTAACTTTACTGCAACTAACCATTAAATCGTTAAAGAGTTATGTTCTGGATTGTATTGCTCATTGTTCTCGGAGCTATATTTCTGATGGCTGAATTGGTACTATTGCCTGGCGTGTCAGTTGGAGCCATTTTGGCATTGGGTTGCGACATTGCGGCTGGATATTTTGCATTTGCGTGGTACGGATCAACAGCGGGCTGGATTACAGTCGGAGTGATCTTTGTGGTGGCTGTTGTAGTTACGATCTTTTCGTTGCGTGCCAAGACCTGGCAGAAGTTGTCGTTGAACCAGCAGATTACCTCGTCGAGTATGGATACCCCACAAGAGCACAATGTGAAGGTCGGCGATCGTGGTATGGCTATCACACGTTTGGCGCCGATGGGCAAGGTCGAGATCTGCGGTCATACATTTGAGGCCAAGAGCGCTACCGAACTGATTGATCAGCAGTCGGAAATCGAAGTTACAGGATTTGAGAATTTCAATATCATTGTTAAGAAAGTTAAATAATAACCATAAAAAATAGATTGTGCTATGGTAGAGATTGGAAGTATGGGCATGCTTGCCCTGATCTGTTTTGCGGGCTTTGTGCTCCTGATGTTGATTTTCTACTTCATTCCTATGGGATTGTGGTTCTCGGCGCTGGTGTCGGGTGTGAGAATCAGTTTGTTGCAGCTGGTGCTGATGCGCTGGCGTAAGGTGCCGCCCTCGACGATCGTATCGGCTATGATCGAAGGTACGAAGGCTGGATTGAAGATTAATGCTAATGAATTGGAGGCGCACTACCTTGCAGGTGGTAACGTAACGAATGTAGTTCACGCGCTGGTGTCGGCTCAGAAAGCAAATATCAATCTCGATTTTCAGATGGCAACAGCTATCGATCTGGCGGGTCGTGATGTATTCGAAGCGGTGCAAATGTCGGTAAACCCGAAGGTGATTAACACCCCTCCTGTATCAGCAGTGGCTAAGGATGGCATTCAGTTGATCGCTAAGGCTCGTGTTACGGTGCGTGCCAACATCAAACAATTGGTCGGTGGTGCTGGCGAGGAGACTGTTCTGGCTCGTGTTGGTGAGGGTATCGTATCGAGTATCGGTTCGTCGGAAACCCATAAAGTTGTGCTCGAAAATCCCGATCTGATTTCGCGTGCAGTGTTGATGAAGGGCTTGGATGCCGGTACAGCATTTGAGATTCTGTCGATTGATATCGCTGATATTGATGTTGGTAAAAATATCGGTGCCGAATTACAGATGGATCAGGCTAATGCAGACAAGAATATCGCACAGGCAAAGGCTGAGGAGCGCCGTGCAATGGCAATCGCATTGGAGCAGGAAAATAAGGCTAAGGCTCAGGACGCTCGCGCTCGCGTAATCGAGGCTGAGGCTGAGGTGCCGCTGGCTATTGCCGAGGCATTCCGTTCGGGCAATTTGGGCATTATGGATTACTACAAGTTGAAGAATATTCAGGCCGATACCACGATGCGTGAAACCATCGCTAAACCGACTGAAAAGAAGTAGCAACACTACCCTTTGGGCGCTAAAAACATAACGCATCCTCTGATTGGAGGATGCGTTATGTTTTTAGTGTAATGCCTCTTCGCTAAACAGTCGATCGAATGTCGCTCTTAGGAGCTCTTTATCGGCAATTATGTGTCGCAATTCGGCTAATCGTGCGCTATTCTTCGATTCGGGGATCCATAGATGCAGATAACCGCCCTCGGCGTATTTCTCTTGCAGATGAGCACAAAATCGCGCATATTGTCCCTTGATGTCGAGTTGTTGATAGTTATTCAACCCATACTGCACCGTGCGACGCAGTGTAACCTCAGGATCGATCACGCGATCGGCCTCGGCAACGATGCGACCGTAGATTGAGCGAGGTTCATTTTTAGCTGAGGCCCGATGATCCTCAGTAGCGCAGGCTATCACCTCGACTTGCTCCTCAGAGAACCATCGACGCAAGGTCTTGTCGTTTCGAACAATCTGCCCCGAAACTATATGGTGAAACTCACGCCCCTCACGTAGCCCTAGATCGTGATAGGCGGCAGCAACATATATCATTCTCGGATCAACATCGTAATATTTGGCCAGCGTAAGGCTCTCGGCAATCACCGTTCGAACGTGATCGATCGAGTGCGCTCGGTCGAATGTCATGTAACGAGGGATGATCTCCTGCTCGACATATTGTTGTAGTTGCTCCATAAGTGTGCGACTAAAAAATAACCGACCCTGCAAGGCCGGTTATTGAGTTCGATTGTTATCTGTTCAGTTTACTCTTTCACGCAACGAATCTGGAAACCGCCAGCACGATAGTTGGCCTGAGCGGGCTCAATGCCATCAATATTGAAATACATACCAACCGATTTGCCACTCGAAGCCGAGTTTGCACTCCAATAGTATCCAGTATAAGGCGTACCATCGTGGTTGACATTAGTCAGCACTCCCTTTGAGAAGCTACGGCGACCTGCGGCAGGATAGAATGTTGTTTGACCATCAATGTTGAAGAACCAACCACCCTCAAATTCGCCATCAACAGCCTCATTGATTCCATCCCAAACTTTGCTATCGGGAACCTTCCAGCCAACAGGACACGGATCATACACCGTCTTGTTGGTACTCCAAAGCGAAGCATCGTGAGCCGAATAGAGCCAATCGTAACCACTCTTCTCGACTCCCTTGATGATACGCATCGGGAATTTAAGAGCATATTCGATCGTGCCGGTCTCTTCGTCGCACTCGATGGTCGAGTACGAAACATTGGTATTCAAAGCGCCGTAAGTCGATGCGTTCGAAGTTGATGTTGCATCGTCGCTCATAATCAGCGGCTCCTTGCGACCCCACTGATAGAACAGACCATACGAACGATAGGCATCATTACTACCATCGCTCATAGCGCCGAGGTTGCGATCCATCATCACGCTACCGTCAGGATAGGTAATATTATCCACTTCGGGATCATAATCAACAAGCCACAAGTGCCAGCTCCACAATATTTTATCATCGGCGTCCTTCACTGCGATCAGCGCGTTACCCTCGTTGATTTTGGTTTCGTCGTTCGCATCGGCAGTGGTCATAAACGAAATGTGATCACCATCGAGCATCACGGGACCCAACAGATTCTTGCTGGTTTGCCATACGATCGAAGCCGATGCAGGCGTGCCATTGATGCTCTGCGACGAGTTACCCTTGACGGTTGCCTTGATCTTATAACGCGCCTTTGGCTGATTGATAATATAACTGTTGGCGGTCTTTGCAATAGTAATTGCGGGCAGAATCTCGACCTTCAACTGAGCCGAAACGGTACGCTCCTTTCGATGTACCGACACCTTGACAATACCGCCCATTGCACCCGATCCCTTTGCGGGGGCGGTTACTTTAAGTTCTGTTTTCGAGGGGAGTTCAGCTTTCCAGCCTTCGGGCACCTCTTCGATTTCGTACGAGTGCTGTTTTTTCATCGAGATCTCGAATGTATGAGTCTGTCCGTAGTCGAAGTGTGCAGTTGTGGGTGCATTTTTTAACTCCACACGCAGCTGGTTGTCTTCGTCGTCATTGTCGCACGAGGTAAACAAGATTGCTACGGTTGCGAGCATTGCGCACAGAGCGGTGAATGAGTGTTTGAATATTTTCATTTTTTGCATAGTTTTCAAAATTTCGGGCAAAGTTACCAAAATACCTTTTAATTCCCAACCGAACGGGTGCATATTTCGCACGAAATTAGGAATTAATTAACTAATATCGGATCTAAAACGTATGATAGTGGTGTTTTAGTATTTGCTACGCGAGTAAAATTGACGATTATTGAGATAAAAAATGGCAACCTCGCAGGTCGCCATTTCATTTCGATTATTTTACAATCAACTGCTCCAAATCATCGAAGAATGATGGGTAGGATTTGGCAACACACTCAGCTCCTTCGATCGTGATCGGAGCGTCGGCAGTCAGTGCCGCGATTGCCATCGACATCGCTATGCGGTGATCACCGTGGCTATCGGTTGTGCAACCGCGAATTTGCCCTCCACGAATACGCATAATGTTCGGCTCGTCAATATCTACCTCGATACCCGCCTTGGCGTACTCCTCGGCGAGCGTTGCGGCACGGTTACTCTCCTTATGCAGCAGTCGCTCGGTGCCATAGAGCGTAGTTGTTCCTTCGCAATTAGCCGCCAACGCAACCAATGCGGGAAAGAGATCAGGACAGTGGGTCGCATCGAATTCAAACGCCTTCAAGCCTCGATGACGTACTGTTACAGCCTTATCGGTCGATTCGACCTCGGCTCCTGCGCTAATCAGGGCCTTGATAATTGCCGTATCGGCCTGTAATGATAAGCAACTCATATTCTCTACTGTTACTTCACCCGCAACAGCTCCCGCTACCAACATCGGCGCAGCACCACTCCAATCACCCTCGATCATATAGTTGGTCGCCTCGTAATGTTGATTACCCTCGATGAAGAATTCGCAGTAGTCTTTGTGCGCGATTTCAACTCCGAAACGTCGTGCTGTGTCAATTGTCATATCGACGTATGGCAAGCTATTGAGATTCTTGACATAGATGGTCGTATCACTCTGAGCCATAGGCAACGACAAAAGCAAGCCCGTCAGGAATTGCGAACTGATAGATCCATCAACGGCGACCTCGCCACCCTGCATCGGTCCGCATACCTGAATGGGGAGGAAACCTCCTCCATCACGCACCTCAACCCCCAATTGACGCAACGGATCGATCATCATTGAGATGGGGCGATATAGAATTGTACCTTGACCATTGATCGTGATCGGCTGGTTGTGCAACGAGGCAATTGGTGTAAAAAGTCGTGTAGCAAGCCCCGACTCGCCAATATGCAACTGATCAGTGCGTGGCGCAAGCCCACCTCGCACTCTGATTGTCGATTCGTCAATGTAGGTAACCTCAGCGCCTAACGCCTCGATGCAGTGAATCGCTGAGCGGGTATCGTCGCACAATTCGAGATTGCCAATGGTCGATTCGCCATCGGCAAGCAGCGCTACGGCCAAGGCTCGTTGAGCATAGCTTTTCGAGCAAGGCGGAGTTACACTGCCACTTACGGTAGCTGATGAGATAGTCTTCTTCATTTATCTCAATTTGAAGTCCTTACCTAAGTAAACCTTACGAACCTGTTCGTCGTTGGCCAGATCTTCGGCCGAGCCGGCTTTCAAGATTTTGCCCTCGAAAAGCAGATATGTTCGGTCGGTGATCGAGAGTGTTTCGTGAACGTTGTGGTCGGTGATGATCACGCCGATATTTTTATCCTTCAACGTTCCGACAATGCTCTGAATATCCTCCACCGCAATGGGATCGACGCCTGCGAACGGTTCATCAAGCAGAATGAATTTGGGGTTAATTGCCACGGCACGAGCGATCTCGGTACGGCGACGCTCGCCACCCGAAAGCTGAATACCGAGGCTCTTGCGCACCTTTTGCAGGCGGAACTCCTCGATCAGATTCTCAACACGCTCGCGCTGGTACTCTTTCGAATAGTCGGTCATTTCAAGCACTGAGCGGATATTGTCCTCTACACTCAGTTTGCGGAATACCGATGCCTCCTGCGCCAAATAACCAACTCCCAACTGCGCTCGCTTATATACCGGCAGTGAAGTGAGATTGGTTACCTTGCCTTCGTTATCTTCGAGGTAAATGTTACCCTCGTTGGGCTTGATCAAGCCTACGATCATATAGAATGAAGTGGTCTTGCCGGCACCATTGGGTCCGAGCAAACCTACGATTTCGCCCTGCTTAACATCAATTGAAACGTGATCAACGACGGTACGGGCTTTGTATCTTTTGACGAGATCTTTCGTGAATAGTCTCATTTTTTTGCTAAAATTTTTCACAAAGTTATGGAATTTTCCGAAAAAAGTAGTATCTTCACATCAAATTTGTTTTAACTATACGAATCTATGGCGGAAGATTTACATAACCTATTGCACGATAAACTGAAAGAGTATTTCGGCTTTACATCGTTCAAAGGCTATCAAGAATCGGTAATTAAAAATGTGCTCGAAGGTAAGGATACCTTTGTGTTGATGCCTACGGGTGGTGGCAAATCGTTGTGCTACCAGTTGCCGGCTATGATTATGGATGGCGTTGCGATCATCATCTCTCCGTTGATCGCACTGATGAAGAACCAGGTCGATTCGATGCGAACATTCGCTGCCGAGACGGGCGTGGCACACTTCCTCAACTCGTCGCTGAACAAGACTGCGGTCAATCAAGTTCGCGCCGATGTGCTTGCAGGCAAGACCAAGTTGCTCTATTTTGCTCCCGAATCGCTGACCAAGGAGGATAATGTCGAATTCTTGCGTAAGATCAAGATCTCGTTCTATGCCATTGATGAGGCACATTGTATCTCGGAGTGGGGACACGATTTCCGCCCTGAGTATCGCCGTATTCGCCCTATTATCAACGATATCGGACAAGCTCCACTCATCGCATTGACGGCTACCGCCACACCGAAGGTGCAGATGGACATTCAGAAAAATCTGGGTATGCAGGATGCTACGGTGTTCAAGTCGTCGTTCAACCGCTCGAACTTGTATTACGAGATTCGTCCGAAGCACGACGCATCAAAGGAGATCATACGATTCATCAAACAGAATGATGGCAAGTCAGGTATCATCTATTGCCTAAGCCGCAAGAAGGTCGAGGAGTTGGCCGAGTTGCTGGTAGCTAATGGCATCAAGGCACTGCCCTACCACGCAGGTATGGACGCAGCTACGCGTGCCAATAATCAGGATGCTTTCCTGCATGAGGATGTCGATGTGATTGTTGCGACAATCGCATTTGGTATGGGTATCGACAAGCCAGATGTACGCTATGTAATCCACTACGATATTCCCAAGAGTCTCGAAGGCTACTATCAGGAGACCGGTCGTGCTGGACGCGATGGTGGCGAGGGTCGTTGCATAGCATTTTATAGTTACAAGGATATTCAGAAGCTCGAAAAGTTTATGCAGGGCAAGCCTGTGGCCGAGCAGGAGATTGGCAAGTTGCTGTTGCAGGAGACCGTGTCGTATGCCGAAAGTTCGATCTGTCGTCGCAAGACGCTGTTGCACTACTTTGGCGAGGAGTACACCGAGGAGAATTGTGGCAATTGCGACAACTGTCTGCACCCGCGTCCGCAGAAGGACGCCAAGGCTGCAACTCAGCTAATGCTCAAAACGTTAGCATTCATTGGCGATAAGTTTAAGTCGGACTATCTGATCAATGTTCTGGTTGGTAAGGTTACGGCTCTGAATAAGAGTTATGGCCACAACGAGTGCGAATGGTTCGGTGCTGGTGCCGACTACGACGCAAAGTTCTGGGGTGCAGTAGTTCGTCAGGCTCATATTTTGGGCTTGATCGATAAAAATATCGAAAATTACGGCTTGCAGTCGATCAACGAGAAGGGACGTTCGTATATCAACCTCCCCTTCCCGATTATGATCACACTCGACCACGATTACGATGCCGAGGAGAAGGAGATTGAAGCTGCTACGCCTCAGGGTCGTGGCGGTGTGGCTGACGAAGAGCTCTTCTTGATGTTGAAGGATCTGCGCAAGAAGGTGGCTAAGAAGCACGATCTGCCTCCGTTCGTTGTGTTTCAGGATCCGTCGCTCGAAGATATGTCGATACAGTATCCCATCACCATCGAAGAGATGCAAAACATTACGGGCGTTGGTGTAGGCAAGGCCAAGAAATTTGGTGCGGAGTTCGTTAAGCTAATCAAGCAGTATGTCGAAGAGAAGGAGATTATCCGTCCGCAGGATATGGTCGTGAAGAGCGTCGGCAATAAGAGCGGAAATAAGATCTTCATCATTCAGTCGATTGACCGCAAGATGGATTTCGAGGATATTGCTCGCGCTAAGGATCTGGAATTTGACGAACTGCTGACCGAGATCGAAGGTATTGTCAACTCGGGTACGCGTCTGGATATCAAGTACTACATTGATAGCTATATGGACGAAGATAAGGCGGAGGATATATACCTATATTTCAAAGAGGACGCCGAGAGTGATTCGTTGGCTGAGGCAGTCGAGGAGTTGGGAGCTGACTATACCGAGGAGGAGATTCGTCTGATTCGTATCAAGTTTATTTGCGAACAGGGTAACTAAACAATTATGACCGAAGTACGTGCAAAGAAAGCTCTCGGACAGCACTTCCTGACCGATTTGAACATAGCTCGCAAAATCTGTTACTCAATGTCAGGAGGAACGCCCGAACAGCCCGCAACCGTCTTGGAGGTTGGTTGCGGTATGGGTGTGCTGACGCAATTTCTGTTGCAGAGGGATGATGTGATAACCTATGGCGCAGAGATCGATAGTGAAAGTGTGGTCTATCTTAACGAGCACTACCCTTCTTTCACACCACGACTGATCGAAGGCGATTTTCTGCAAATGGATCTTCGAGAGATGTTTCCCAATGGAGTGCGTGTAATCGGCAATTTCCCCTATAACATTTCGTCGCAGATCTTCTTTAAGGTGATCGAAAATCGCGATCTTGTACCCGAATGTGTGGGTATGATCCAGCGTGAGGTTGCTGTACGTCTGGCCGAGCCCCCAGGATCGAAAGAGTATGGTATTTTGAGCGTGCTGTTGCAGGCGTGGTACGATATTGAGTATCTGTTTACGGTTGGCGAGCAGGTCTTCAATCCTCCCCCGAAGGTTAAGAGTGCGGTGATTCGATTGGTGCGCAATCAGACGAAGGAACTTGCGTGCGATGAGAAGTTGTTTGTCAAGGTAGTGAAAGCATCGTTTGGTCAGCGTCGCAAAATGTTGCGCAACTCACTGAAATCGTTTTTTGGCGATTTCGGAGGTGCTGAACACCGTTTCTTTACGAAGCGTGCCGAGCAACTATCAGTAGCCGACTTTGTAGAACTCACCCAATGGGTTGCTGAAAACCGTAGGTAAGAGCGAGTAAAATATATAAATAGACACTTGTTCTCTGAGTTGCGACTACCGATGATTTCGATTGTTGCGGAAATTATTTCTCAGCCTTTGTATAAATAAGCATAAAAGAACCCGATCCGAACTCACCTTACAGTAAGTTCGGATCGGGTTGCGTTGTGATTTTAACGCTCTAATCTTTACTCCTCAGTTGTGGGAGCAGCCTCCTCAGCAACCTCCTCTACGGGAAGATCTACCTGATTGGGCATAGTTGCCTGATTGCCAATCTTCTCCATAATAGCCTCGCTATCCTTCGAGATTGCGTTGTTGCTTGCTGCAACACGATCATCATCCATTACCCATACGGTAGCCAAGCTCAAAACTGCAATAGCAATAGCGGTTACCCAAGTTACTTTTTCGAGGAAGTTGTTGGTCTCGCGCACACCTGCTACCTGATTAGCAGCACCGAAGTTAGCGGCCATACCGCTCTTGGGGTTCTGCATCAGAACAGCCAAAACGAGGAAAAGCGCAATAACTGCAATTACGATACAAATAAAAGTCATTGTGTATTAGTTTTTAATTGTTTATATTTTTCTAAGTCGGAGGCCAAGCGGT
>JAZOMS010000256.1:0-6113 GCA_045654145.1 Alistipes sp.
GAGCAAGCGGGCTTGTAAAGATTCTCCTCGGTGGTGAGGTAGCGAATGCTGGTCTGATTGGTACCATCCAGAGCCGCAAAAGTGCCACCCTGCATTGCAATCGACATAGTGTAGTTTGCCTTACGAGCTATTGCCATCGACAAGAGTTGGTTGTTCTCGGGATCGATCACTACCTGAGGGGTAATGCCATACTCACCCGTCCACGACGAAGAGTAGATGCCTGCGTGCGAACGGCAGGCAAAATCCTTAACCTCAACAACAAAACGAATGAAACCACCCTCAGCTGGCGTAGGAGTGATCGTGTAGATATCGAAACCCTCCACCGAGATCTGCTCAGCAGTCGAAGCCTGATAGGTGAGAGGATCATTGCTGTCGCGCTCGATGATCCACGGACCCTCGGTGAGCAGTTTGTTGCCCGTCGAGATGATCACCGAACCGCCACGAGCACGATCCGACTGGCCACGATCACCATTGATCTCAAACGAAATGCGATAGTCGCCTGCAACACCATTATAGTTCTCCTCGATATGAGCCATCTCACCGAACAAGAACTTCATTTCGAGAGCCTCAGCCTCGGTCTTCACATCCATCAGCTGATCCACACCCTGCAACTGCTTATCAGTCAGCAGGCAGTTCAGGCGGAATGCTATTGCAGCGGGATCGAGCGTATAGGTCGACTGCACCACTGCGGTGTTGTAAATCCAAAGGCCTGCGGTCATCGGGTCGCTCTCAACCGGATCGGGCACCTCCCAGCACGAGGTCATCATTAAAGGTAGCACGGCAGCCATCAAAAGATACTTCAACTTTTTCATTTTCATCGTATTAATAGTTAATATTTATATCTCAAAAGCATTAATTCGTGTGCCAAAGGTACGAATTTTTAGTTGCTCTTACAACATATAGACGTTCGAGAAGGGCGAAATGTTGCACGAGTGATAAAAAAAATTTACTTTTGTACGATATTTTTTATTCGCCACATCGTGGCACTCGCTTTTAATACGATAAAAATGAAACGATTTGCAATATTAATTCTCGCGACTCTTGCTGTGAATTTTTATGCCACAGCACAATCCTCACACATTAGCCACGGTGCCGCACCCGCTCGTTCGGAGATTATGAGTTTCGACACACGTCGCAACGCCAACGACGACAACCGCACCAATGTGCAACAATATGTTACGTTTGCGCCCGTAGCTCTCACCCGAACAGCTACGGTGCAGAGTGTGGGACAGGTGCTCGAAGTACCTCAAATCTGGAACAACCGCGATATGTATCTGCATATCGAGAATCCGCACGGGGCCTATTCAGTCTATGTAAACGACTCGCTCGTAGGTCGTTCTACCGATACCCGCACCCCGATGGAGTTCTACATTTCACCCTACGTCAATCACGGACAGAATGGCATTGTGATCGATGTTGAAACCTCAGCCGAGCCCCTGCTCAGCTCGTCACTCACAGCAAATGCCCGCGCTCAATTCGAGAACAGCTACATCTACTCGCAACCCAAATTGCGAATCTACGACTATGACGTGCGTTTCGAGCCCGACTCAACGCGCACCTTCGGCTGGCTCGAACTGAATATCATCGCTGGTAACTCGCACAACTACACCGAGTTGATGGAGGTGGGTTACGATCTGACCGACCCCGCAGGCAAACTCCAAGACTACAATATGCGCGAGTGCTCGATCGAGGGGCATAGCGTCGATACGGTGCGCTTCCGTATGCCGATCTACAAGACCAATCAATGGCTCTGGTCGCAGAAAACGCCCCACCTCTACAAGCTGACGATGTACAGCAAGCTCGGTCAGATGATGACCGACTACATCCCCATTAAGCTCTGTTTCGGCGACACACGTTTCGATGGCGAGCGTCTGCTGCGCAACGGCAAAGAGTTCAAAATCAAGGCTTCACGCTACAATGCAGAGAAGAGCCGCACACAGACCCTCAAAGACTTGCGAGCATTGAAGGCTCGTGGTGTGAATACCATCTATGTCGATTATCCGCAGGTCTATTGGTTCTACGATCAGTGCGAGCAGGTGGGTCTGCTTGTGGTTGATCAGGCCAACCTGAACGTCAAGCAGGGTCGCAACGACCGCACCGTTGGCGGAACACCCTCGAATGATCCGACGTTGGTCGATGAATATGTCGATCGCGTGCGCCGTATGTATCGCCGTAACCGCAACCGCAGCTGTATCATCGCGTGGTCGCTCGGTGGCAATTCGGGTAACGGATACAATATGTACAAGGCTTATCAATGGCTTAAAGCTCAGGGCGATGAGCGTCCAATCGTCTACCGCGATGCCGACGGCGAATGGAACAGCGATTGGCAGTTACCCGAAACAATCGAATAACATACCACAGCACGATGAACGTCGAATTGATCGTTGTCGGCAAGACCGACTCACCACAGGTGGCTGCGCTGGTCGAAATGTACCAAAAGCGCATTTCGAACTACGTTCGTTTCGGTATTACGATTGTGCCCGACGTACGCAACACCCGCAGTATGAGTTTTGCTCAGCAGAAAAAGGCTGAGGGCGAGGCTATTATGCGATTGCTTACTGATAGCGACTACGTTGTGCTGATGGACGAACGCGGACGACAGATGCGCTCGGTCGATTTTGCTTTTTGGATGCAGAAACGAATGAATAGCGGATTGAAACGACTCTGTTTTGTAATTGGCGGTCCGTATGGTTTTTCGGAGGAGATGTATGCGCGTGGCAACTTTTCGCTCTCGCTCTCGGAGATGACATTCTCGCACCAGATCGTGCGTGCGATATTTGCCGAGCAGATCTACCGCGCCTTCACGATCCTCAACAACGAGCCCTATCACCACGAGTAGCACAATTCACAATTTCATTTACAAGAGCGTGATAGAACACAAAAACTCCGCCCCGAACATTCGAGGCGGAGTTTTCATTTTGTCAGCGCAACCGATTATGCGTTAGTCTGAATCGAGCCCTTGAACGAGGTCTCAAACTCGCCAAACTTCAACGACAACTCGATCGACGTTGCGGTGATCGTACCCTTCAATGCCGTTACGATATAGTTCGGGAACTCGCCACCCATACAGAGAGGAATCACACCCTCAGCAACCAAATTAATCACACCATCGGCAACCGTAAAATTAACCGTCGGAATCGTAATATCCAATGCAGGCATCGCGGGAACGAACTGAATCTTCTTGAATACAATGCTGAACGACTTGCCGTCCTGCGAGGGAACAATCTCAATCAGGCTATCGGGAGTCGGCACGGTCTGACCGCCAACAACTACCGAAACCGTACCGACATAAGCGGACGGAGCGTCCATATCAACTACCTCCTCAGGAGTGTCGTTGGTGTCGCAAGCAACCAAGCCAAACGCCATTGCTACAATTGCAAAAATCTTGAATAACTTCATAATTGTTAATTTATTAGGTGTTAAAAATCAAATGTTAGTTTCACTCCAAGCTGGCGAGGGCGACCACTCTGCATAAAGGCATTGCCCACCGACACGAAGTAGAACGTATCGTACTCCGTACCCGTCAGATTGCGACCCCATACCTCCATCGTCCAGCGATTGAAATCGAGCGCAACCGATGCACCCAACAGCCCATAGAACGGTTGGCTGAGCGTGTTCGCCTCGTTCCAATAGATGCGCCCCACACCGCGCCAATCAGCGTGCAGGCGTATGCGATGCAGCGTGCGGTTGATATGCCACGTGTAGTCGCCACTGAGCGACAAGGTATGTTGCGGAGCGTAAGGCACATAGCGACCTCGATAGTCGTTATTGCCGTCGTTATATTTCAAGAAACGAGCATTGGTATAACCATAGGCTGCGCGCAGGTCGAGGTTCTTCACAGGCCACCAAGCGACCGTAGCCTCAATACCGTAACTACGTGTGCGACCGGCATTTGTCATCATTCGACCCGTCGATTTACCAGCAGGAAAGACCGTCAGTTGCTGGTCGCGGCAGTCGATATAAAAGAGCGACACGTCGGCCGAGAATTTCGGGGTCGGCGTATAGCTCGCACCAAGCTCATAGTTCCAGCTATGCTCGGGTTTGTATCCCGTCGCCTCTGCCGTATCGTAACTCGGTCCAGTCGAGTCGAGATAGACACCCAGATCCTCCATCATATCGGTCATCATACGATTTTGAAGAATGTCCGAGAAGATCTGCGTATTGAATCCACCCGCCTTGTAACCCTTTGACACCGTGGCATATGCGTTAAATTTAGGTGCATTATAATTCACAGCTACGCGCGGTAGCACCTCAAAGAATGACTTACGATTACGACCCTTGAACACCGATTCGAGCGGTTTGAAGTTGGGCATTGTCATAGTAAAACGGTAATGGATCGTCGCACGACTATCATAGTTAAGTGTCGTCTGTTCGTAGTCGAAACGGACACCCACTCCAACCGTCCAACGTCCCAACTTGAACTCCGAGGTATGGAACAACGCCGCACCCCACGTCGGATTGCGAAAATCGCTCGTGATGTCAAACTCGCGCTCCTCAATCTCGATGCCGTGGTCGGGGAACATCGTCTGGATACCCTTGTTGGCATTGGCGAGGATCAATTCGTCGATACCATCTCGCTTGAAGCGCACAGGGGCCGCCATATTGAGGTGCTTATAGAATCCAAACGCACCAAAGCGAACTGAATAGCTGTCGGACGGATCATACTTCACGATCACCTCCTCGGTCAGCGTATGCTCACGCTGTGCCTGCTGCAAGGAGAACATCGAGCGAGGTGTGAAATCCTGATCAAGAGTCATACAATCGTCCAAATAATTCCACGATGTAACGCTCGTAAGCGTATATTTCCCAACCTCGTACGCAACTCTAACAGCATCGCTGAGCGACAAACGGGTATAGTTGCTCGGATCGTTATAATTGGTCGGAAATTGTTCGCCACTCTCCTTGTCGAGAAGTCGGTAAGGCCAGCCTCCCTGATTGACAGCATCGACCGAAAACGTATTGCTCAACGACAACCTTCCATCGCGCCACTCAACCTTCGCTCGCCCACCACCACCGTGCTCCCAATCGAGTCGTTCGCCATCATACTCATTAGTGAACATACCATCGGTATGGCGGAAATAGCCACCTATCGATACTCCAATACTCTCACCCACAAGCGCATAGTGGGATGCTCTGACCTTCACTGCATTGGCAGTTGCATACTCAGCAGCCAAACGCGTACCTGTATAGTAGAACGGCGATAGCGTATGCACATCCATCACTCCCGCCATTGTATTGCGACCATAGAGTGTACTCTGCGGGCCACGAAACAACTTAATGCTCCGAAGATCAAGCACATCAAAGTCGAACGCATTTTTGTTGAGAACCGGTGCATCATCGACATAAAGACCCACCGCAGGTTGATCAATTCGCGCCCCCATACCACGCATATAGATCGACGAAGTCATTCGTGATCCATAATCGGGAACATAGAAATTGGGAGCATAGGCCGACATCGAACGCATATCATCAATAGACTCTCGCTCAGCATCATACATAAAAACCTCGGTCTTAGCAACCGAGTGCTCGACGAGTCCAGCCTGCTTGATCTGCGAGGTGATCGACACCTCGGGCACTACATACAATGCAGTAGTATCGACACTCTGTGCCGACACACCTACAAACATCAAAAGTGCAACTATTATGACTCCTAAACGCATTGATCGTTCCGTTAAGCAGTGCAAAGATACGGCTTTCGGGAACAAAAATTATAGGACGATAGTAACTATTGGTGGGATTTTTTCATCTTTTCGCGGAATTCTATGGGCGACACCCCAACCTGCTTGCGAAAGAAACGCGAAAAATAGCTGGGATCGAGCACGCCTACTCGTGCCCCAATCTCATTGACCGTCAGGCTGGTATGACTCAACAGCGCCTTAGCTTCGGCAACCACTGCCTCATCGATCCACGCAAGTGGAGTTTTGCCCGTAACTCGTTTGACCGTGCGGTAAAGCTTTGCCTCGCTAACACCCAATCGCTCAGCATATTTTCCAATACTCGCACGACGATCCGACGCCTCGAAAACCATCGCTACAAAACGATCACTCAACACATCGCTATCACTCTGCAACGAGAGTGCCCGACGGTCAATCTCCGCCAAAAAGGCCGATAGA
>JAZOMS010000257.1:0-18794 GCA_045654145.1 Alistipes sp.
CGACCGATATCTCGTTCCAGCTCTTCTACAACCGTGCGCAGCATCTGAAAATTCAGACTCAGACGCTGTTGAGCGTTGGTCTGAGCTACACGTTCAAGAATAAGTAATAGACGATGTACAAAAACTCACGACATAAGATCATCTATCCGCTGCTGCTGGCCGTAGCCGTAGTGCTGGGATTGATCGTCGGGCAGTCGATGGGTCGAAGCACGGCCGAATCGCAGTTCCGACGCGTCATCTCGCACCTCCGCCCCCCCTACGACAAACTCAACAGCACGATGGCTCTCATTCAGAACGAGTATATCGACTCGCTCGATATGGACTCGATCACCGAGCAGGTGTTGCCGTTGCTCGTGCAGCAGCTGGATCCCCACTCGATGTACATCCCTGCACAGGCGATGGAGGCGGTCAATGAGCCACTCGAAAGTGAGTTTGATGGCATCGGCGTGGTGTTCAATATGGCCACCGACACGGTCATCGTGCTCAACGTCGTGCCGTCGGGACCGAGCCAAAAGGCTGGTGTGCAGAATGGCGACCGAATCCTGCGCATCGACTCGCGCACAGTGGCGGGTCAGCGCGTACCGCAGGACAGCATCGTGAAGATGTTGCGCGGACCGCGCGGCAGTCAGGTGCAACTGACGCTCGAACGTCTGACAATCAACGATACGATCAATCTGACGGTTACGCGCGATGCTATTCCGTTGAAGAGTGTCGATGCAGCATTTATGCTCACCGAGGATGTAGGCTTTATCCGCCTATCGGCCTTTGCCAAAAATTCGTATGCCGAGGTACTGCGTGCCATCATCTTCCTGCGAGCCGAGGGTATGCAGAAGCTCATCTTCGACCTGCGTGGCAATACGGGCGGTTTCCTCGATCAAGCCATTCTGATTGCCAACGAATTCCTACCCGAAAGATGTATGATTGTCTATACCGAGGATCGCCACGGCAAACGTACGGCAGAGTACTCGGATGGCAACGGCGCTGCAACCGACATTGCGCTGGCAGTGCTCATCGACGAGGAGAGCGCCTCATCGAGCGAGATTCTGGCGGGTGCGTTGCAGGACAACGACCGCGGTGTGATCGTGGGACGACGCTCGTTCGGCAAGGGTTTGGTGCAGCAGCAGATACCCTTCGACGACGGCTCGGCACTGCGACTGACCACGGCTCGCTACTACACTCCGACGGGTCGCTCGATCCAGAAACCCTACACGACGGGCGATGTGGCGGGTTACGACCGCGAGATCTACGACCGCTTTGCACATAACGAGATGTTCTCGGCCGACTCGATACGATTTGCCGATTCACTGCGCTTCACCACACCCGCAGGTCGCACGGTTTATGGTGGCGGAGGCATTATGCCCGACCGTTTCATCCCGATGGACACCACCGACATCACACGCTACTACGTCGAGGTGGTAGGTCGCAACGTGCTCTATCGCTATGCGCTTGAATATGGCGACCGCCACCGCGAAGCACTGAATGGAGTGCAGACCATCGAGCAACTGAGAGCTGTGCTCGACTCGGACAAGCGACTGTTGAGCGATTTCGTTGCCTACGCTTCGCGTCACGGTGTGCGCCCCGCGTGGAGCGATATCCGCCGCTCGCGCGAGCTGCTCGAGGCGCAGATCCGAGCCTTCATCGGTCGCAACACCGCACTCGAAGATGCAGGTTACTACTCCGAGATTCACGTTGTCGACACGGTTGTGGCGGCGGCTATCGAGGAGCTTAACAATATTGATTACGCACTTAACCCCAATAAAGCAGAAGATGGGAACTAAGATATTTGGCATTATGGCTTCGGCCGCTATCGTTGCGGTCATCGCCCTCGCGGTGATCAACTACGGCAACTATCGCTCGTTGCTGCCCGAACGCCCGACAACAGTCGAGCCGGCAGTCGAGATCGAGACGATCGAGGCGATCGAACCCGACTCAACGGCGACGATCGACACGATGATGATCGAGGCGATCGACAGCCTAGCACTCGCTACACCCACCCAAACCGAACAATAAAAAACAGAAAAAAATATATAAAACTACCTGACCTATGTTAGAGGCAAAATACAAGTCATTCTACGATGAACTCCGACGTGGCGGTTTCGATCGCAAGCGTCTGATTACCGATCCGTTGCGTCTGTTTGCGCTGGGCACCGACGCAAGTTTCTATCGTCTTATCCCGCAGTTGATCGTGCGTGCCACCTCGACCGAGGAGATCCAAACGATCGTGGCCGCAGCAACACGTCACGATGTGCCCGTTACGTTCCGTGCGGCAGGTACGGCTCTCTCGGGTCAGTCGGCTACCGACTCGGTGCTGGTAGTGACGGGCAAAGATTGGGAGGGTATCAAGATCGACCAGACGGGTGAGCACATCGAGGTGCAACCCGGTATCATCGGTGCGCGTGTCAATCAGCTGTTGGCACCCTACGGTCGTAAGCTCGGTCCCGACCCCGCGTCGGTGCGCTCGGCAATGATCGGTGGTATCGTCGCCAACAACGCCAGCGGTATGAACGGCACCGACGAGAACAGCTACAAGACGATCGACTCGGTGCGTATCGTGCTGGCCGACGGCACGGTGCTCGATACGGGCAATCCCGCAAGCCGCGACGAGTTCCGCCGCACACATCCCGAGTTCCTCGCACGTTTGGAGGAGATTCGCCGCCGCGTAGCTGATAACGAGGCTCTTACGGCTCGCGTACACAAGAAATACAGCATCAAAAATACGACAGGTCTGGGTCTGAACTCGCTGGTCGATTACACCGATCCGTTCGATGTGATCACCCACCTGATGGTGGGCTCGGAGGGTACGTTGGCATTCATCGACTTGGTGCGCCTCTCGACCCTCGAAGCGATGCCCTGCAAGGCGAGCGCAATGCTCTACTTCAACGATATGCGTACGGCGTGCGAGGCTGTGCAGCAGTTGAAAGGCTCGCCCGTGGGTAGTGTCGAGCTGCTGGACCGTCTGGCAATCCGCTCGATCGAGCATATGGAGGGTATCCCCGCCTTTATCCATACGCTGCCCGAGGACGGTACGGCTCTGCTGATCGAGACCACCGCACGCGACAAGGCTCAGCTCGATGCCAACATCAAGGCTATCAATGCGCTGATCCACCCCGAGCAGCTGGCCGCTCCGATCGAATTCACGGACAAACCCGAGGAGTATTCGAAGTATTGGAAGATGCGTTCGGGCGTATTCCCCTCGGTGGGTGCGATGCGCCAGCCAGGTACCTCGTGCCTGATCGAGGACGTGGTGTTCCCGATGGAGGTGCTGCCCGACGCTACGATCGACCTGCAACACAAGATCGCCGAATACGGATACGAGGATGGTGTGATCTACGGCCACGCCATCGAGGGTAACTACCACTTCATCATCAACGAGGACTTCTCGAACCCCTCGCGCGTGAACCACTTCGACTGCTTCCTGCACGACATCGCACGTTTGGTGGTCGAGAAGTATGACGGCTCGCTCAAAGGCGAGCACGGCACGGGTCGCAACATCGCTCCCTACGTGGCTTACGAGTGGGGCGAGGAGCTGTGGCAGGTAATGAAGGATTTGAAGGATCTGTTCGACCCCAACCACGTGCTGAATCGTGGCGTAATCTTCAACGACGACCCCAAGTGCAATATGAAGAACTTGAAGTCGATGTCGCTGACCAACAAGAACGTAGATCGCTGTATCGAGTGCGGGTTCTGCGAGGTGAACTGCCTCACCTGCGGCTTCACCCTCTCGGCACGTCAGCGTATCACCTCGCAGCGCGAGATCTCGCGTCTGCGTGCCTCGGGCGAGAACCCCGAACTACTCAAAGCATATCTGAAAGAGTATAAATATTACGGCGAGCAGACCTGCGCCGGCGACGGACTCTGCTCGACCTCGTGCCCCGTGCAGATCAACACCGGTCATCTGACCCACGACCTACGTGAGGCTCAGGCGACACCCACAACCACCAAAGTGGCACAATGGACCGCCGACAACTTCTCGACCGTTACCTCGGCAATGCGAGTGGGCTTGAAGGGGGTCAATGGTTTGCGTGTAGTCTTTGGCAGTCAGCTCTTTGGAGCTATGGCACGTGGTGTGCGTGCGGTGAGTGGCGGACTCGTTCCGCTCTGGACTCGCTCGATGCCGCGCGGCTCGGACGGACCCAAGCAGGGCGAGGTGAATGAGGCAAATCCCCGCAAGGTGGTCTATTTCCCGAGCTGTATCAACCAGGTGATGGGCACCTCGGCAATGGACTCGACCAAGGAGCCTCTGCACCGTGTGATGGAGCGTGTGATGCGCCGTGCAGGATTCGAGGTGATCTATCCCGAGCGTATGGAGCACCTCTGCTGCGGTACGATCTGGGAGAGCAAGGGCTTCCCCAAGCAGGCTGACGAGAAGTCGGCCGAGTTGGAGGCGGCACTGCGCAAGGCGTCGAACAATGGCGAGTACCCGATCGTCTGCGACCAGAGCCCCTGCTTGTACCGAATGAAGAGTGTGATGAAGAGCCTCAAACTCTACGAGCCTGCCGAATTTATCGTCGAGCACTGCGCCGAGCACCTCACCTTCAAGCCTGTCAATGAGCAGATTGCACTGCACTACACCTGCTCGATGCGCAAGATGGGCAAGACCGACTATCTATTGCGTCTGGCGCAGATGTGTACCGCCACAGCGATGGTACCCGAGGAGGTTGGTTGTTGCGGATTTGCAGGCGACCGAGGTTTCACCTTCCCCGAGGTCAATGCCTACGCACTGCGCAAGTTGCGCCCACAGGTCGAGGCTAAGGGTATCAAGGCTGGCTACTCGAACTCGCGCACCTGCGAGATCGGTCTGGCAACCAATTCGGGCGTGCCCTACTCGTCGATCGTCTATCTGGTCGATCGCTGCACCGAGTAGCAGTTACGCTTATTATGTAAAAATCCGCACCGTTCGAGATGGTGCGGATTTTTTTTGATCTCACGATCCGATCAACTATCGTTTGCGACGTGGAGTGTTCCTCTTCGGAGGGCGGGACGGAGTGCCCTTCGATTGGCGCTGCGGCACACCCTTCTGCGTGCGGGAGGACTGCTGACCATCGCGGAAGAAATAGGACTTCTGTCGTCGTTTATCATCCTGATTGCGAGCCACGTACAGTGGTGCTCCCGAATAGGGATCGGTGCCCGTATAGAACATCACCGACGAGAGTGTCATCGGTGTCGGCGTCAGATCCTGCACCTGTTCGAGCGTAAAGTGCAACTTGCCAAGCACCTTCTGCGATAGCGCGCGCATATCGGCCTCGGTGCAACCCGGGTGGCTCGAAATGAAATAGGGAATCAACTGATAGTTAAGACCCTCGGCACGGCACACTGCGTGAAAATCGGCGTTCAACTGCTCGAACATCGCAAACGGTGGCTTGCGCATCAGACGCAGAACCGACTCCTCGGTATGCTCGGGCGCAACCTTCAATCGACCCGAGGTGTGGTGCTTAATGACCGTCGCCAGATAGTTCGAGTCGTCGAACAGATCGTAGCGAATTCCGCTGCCGATAAATGCCTTTTTGACCCCCTTAACCGCGCGGATTTTCGCATAGAGATCGAGCAATGGGCGGTGGTCGTTATTGAGGTTGGGGCAACGACGCGGGTGGAGGCACGACGGGCGGCGACAACGACGGCAGAGCTCGCGGTCGCGACCTCCCATTTGGTACATATTTGCCGACGGAGCACCCACGTCCGAGAGGTAGCCACGGAAGTCGGGCATCTGCGTAATGCGCTCAACCTCAGCGAGAATTGAACGCTCCGAGCGCGAATTGATGAACTTGCCCTGATGAGCCGAAATGGTGCAGAAACTGCAACCACCGAAGCACCCGCGATGGATATTGACCGAGTGTTTGATCATCTCCCACGCCGGGATGTCGCCCTTGCCTCGGTAGCGCGGGTGGGGAGCACGTTCGTAGGGCAGGTCGAAACTACGATCCAACTCACTCTGTGTGAGGGTCGTATGTGGCGGATTGACAACCACATATTGCCCCCCGATCGGCTCGACCAGCGTCTGCGTCTGCTCCATCAGGTTCGAGAGGGTTTCGATCTGGGTGAAGTTCTCGGCAAAGGCCTGCTTGTCGCGGCAACACTCCTCGTAGGAGTGCAGGCGAATAGTCTGCTCCTGGTCGAGGCGATCGACATACGGGCGATCGGCCACGAAAGCCACCTGACGCAAGCGACGCAACAGCTTGGCATTGAATCCGTTACGCATAGCCGCTGCAACCTCTTGAATCACCTTCTCGCCCATACCGTAGACCAGCAGATCGGCACCGCTATCGACCAAAAGCGAGGGCATCAGTCGCTCGTCCCAATAGTCGTAGTGGGTCAGTCGGCGCAGCGATGCCTCGATGCCACCGACCACCACGGGCACGTGGGGATACAGGCGTTTAAGTATCTGAGTATAAGTTCTTACCGTGCGATCGGGACGAAAACCCGCCTTGCCGCCTGCCGTATAGGCATCGTTGCTACGCAGACGTTTGTTGGCGGTGTAGTGGTTGACCATCGAGTCCATCGCACCTCCCGACACCGCAAAGAACAATCGCGGCGTGCCCAACTTGCGGAAATCGCGCAGATCGTCGCGCCAATTCGGCTGGGGCACAATCGCCACACGGTAGCCCTCCGATTCGAGCAGACGCCCAATGACCGCCGCACCAAACGACGGGTGATCAATATATGCGTCGCCCGTGAAGAGGATCACATCGATGTAATCCCACCCCAGAACCTCGATCTCCTTAACAGTTGTTGGTAAAAAGGCCATTTTGTGCGGTCTAAATTTAGTTTATGTTCGATCCAATTTCTATTGTAAGAACTATCTATTTTCGCAGCAATATCGACGAGTCGCCATAGCTCAGAAAACGGAAATCGTTTGCCAAAGCGTAGTCGTAGATCGCGTGCCAATCGTCGCCCACCAACGCCGATACCAGCAGCAACAAGGTCGAGCGGGGCTGGTGGAAATTGGTTACCATACCCTCAACAATGCGGAAACGGTAGCCACACGGCGTAATCATAATCTGCGTCGAGGTTTTCAAGCGGTCCAAACCCTCACGCTCCATATACTCGATCAGTGCGTCGAGCAACTCCGCACCACCCACCTCGGCGGGGATGTCGTACAACTCCCATTGACCTACCGTGCGTTCGCAATCGGGTGTGCCACTGCACTTTACGCGGTAGCCAAGTGCCGCTATCGACTCCAACGTGCGTACCGACGTAGTGCCTACGGCAATGATTCGTCCGTGCTTACGGCGCAGGTTGCGAAGCGAGTCCAAACGCACCTCGAAGTGCTCGGTGTGCATCGGGTGGTTGGCGGCATTCTCCTCCTTGACGGGCAGGAAGGTACCCGCACCCACGTGCAACGTAACCTCCTCGAACTCAACGCCCTCGCCCTTCAACTCATCGATCAGCTCGCGGGTGAAGTGCAGACCAGCTGTCGGAGCCGCCACCGACCCCTCGAAACGCGAATAGACGGTCTGGTAGCGGGTGTTGTCGATCTCCTCGCTCTCGCGTCCCAAGTAGGGCGGAATGGGAATTCGACCCAACTCTTCGAGCAACTGACCGAACGTGAGCGGCGCCTCCCAACGGAAACGAACAATGCTCTCACGACCTTGATTCTCAACTCGTTCGGCAACCAAACGTGTGGGTTGTCCCTCGTATTCGAAGTCGATCAGCAGCTCGCCCTCCTTCCACTTTTTCGAGTTGCCGACAATGCAGCTCCACTCGCACTCGCCCCTCACCGCAAAGGCACGTTCGTAGTCGGCGGGCGCGTGGGGTTCGAGGCAGAAGATCTCGATACGTGCACCCGAAGGTTTGTGCATCACGATACGAGCGCGGATCACCTTGGTGTTGTTGAAGACCAACATCGCACCCTCGGGCAGCACCTCGCCAATACGATAGAATCGGCTCTCGGAGATGTCGCCCGCACGATAGACCAGCAGTTTCGACTTCTGGCGCTCATCGAGCGGAAACTTGGCTATTCGCTTGTCGGGCAGCTCGTAAGCGTAGTCGTTAATATCTATCTGAAATCTACTCATTTTTCACTGATGAATTACCCTACAAAAGTACTCAATAATTTGGCGGTCGCACACAATTCTCGAAAAAATTACGCATCTTTGTTGCACTTTGGCGCGCCCAAACGTATTACTTGTGGACAGAAACTCAAAATGACCCCAAACGAATTCGACATATTTATCGCCACGTTGCACGATCGTATGTATCGTTTCGCCCGCACGCTCCTCGGAGTGCAGGTCGAGGCGGAGGACGCGGTAGCCGATGTCGAAGAGCGTTTGTGGCGACGACACGAGGATTTGGAACACCATCGAGGTGCGCACTCGATGGCTATGACGGCGGTACGTAACGCCTGCCTCGATCGTCTGCGTCGCCAGCGCGAGGAGCTGACCGAGCGACTGCCCGAAACGGCTGCCGAAGACTCTCGGAGCGATGTGCGCGAAGCCGTGCGCAAGGCTATTGCCCAACTGCCCGACCGTCAACGCGAGGTGATTCATCTGCGCGAAATCGAAGGTTACAACTGTCGTGAAATTGGCGAGATGTTGAACCTCGATGAGGCCAACGTGCGAATGATCCTCTCGCGTGGTCGCCGACAACTGAAAGAGATAATCGAAAAAACAACCGACTATGGACAAATCTATCGAACGCATTGATCTGCTCGTTGAGCGTTGGCTCGATGGCGCGACAACCGACGCCGAGGAGCGCGAATTGCAGCGATTGGTCGCGGAGTGTGGCGCAGAGCTACCCGCCCGTTTGGGGTGGTTGACGACCACCTTCGAGGGCTACGGAGCATTAGCCGAGGAGCGCAACCCTCAACCCATCAAGCGACCGCTACGTGCTCAGCGTCCTACAATGCGCCTCGGACAGCGAATCGTTGCGTGGAGTATGGCGGCTGCGGCGGTGGTGGCGATGATCGTCGCAACGACAATCGACCGCGAGCCCTACTGCTACATCAATGGCGTGGCGGTGCACGACGCTCAGATAGCGATGAATGAGACACGCTGTTTCGAACATTTGGCAGAGTTGGATCAGACGATGCAGGTGCTGACCCTGCTCGAAGACTTTAACCTCGAAAACAACTTAGAAGTAAATAATTAACCCTTTTTCCAAAACCGATACAACTATGAAACGAATCGTAATTATACTCGCAATGATATTTGCCGCTGTCGCAGCCAACGCCCAGCAGCCCAACGAAGAGATTGTTAAAGAGCCTGCGCTCGACGCTACCGCAACCACTGCGCCCACAACCTCGGCACCCCTTACCGACAGCACCGACATTGTGCTGCGTGCCGACACCAACACCGCAACCCTCGACTTGGAGGTGGGAGGCTTTGTGATCTCGATCGGTGCGCCCGAAAAGCCCGAAGGACGCTCCGAGTTCGCCATCGGCGCATATAATATGGATATCGGCACGGTGCGCCTGATCGACGAAGGATATGCGGGTTATTCGGCTGACGAGCAGGGATTTATGGCGCGTGGTCGCAAGTCGGTACACTTCGCCACTAACATCTTCCGCTACACGCTACGCCTGAGCGACAGCCGCGTACCGACCAAGTGCTACTTTTACACCGGTCTGCGTATCTCGGGTGATAACTACTCGTTGCAGCCCGACCGCACACTCGGCAACGACGCCACGGGACGCGTGGTGCCCATCGCCCTCGACCGCGAGTACAAAAAGTCGAAATTCTATGTCGAACGCATTGGCGTGCCCATCGGATTCTACGTTTCGCACCGCCCGTCGCGTCTGTGGTTCGATGTGTCGGTGATCAACTCGATCAATTACGCACAACGCACCGTCTATAAGAAACCCAAAGTGCGCAGCAACGCAATCCGAGGTATCAACCCTTATGAATGTGCAATTCGCGCGTCGATCAACTTCTATTCGTTCGGATTCTACACCGAGTACTCGTTCACGCCGCTGTTTCGCAAGGGCGTAGGTCCCTCGGGCAATATCTTCTCGCTCGGTGCAACGATCAACGTTGGTGGTGTGAAATTCTAAACTATTCGACTCATTATGAAACGTTTACTGCTATTAATAATGTTGTTGTTGCCGCTCGTCGGTGCGGCACAGGAGGTATTCTACACCTCTTTCTTCAACCGCTACGAGAACAACAAGGAGTTTCGCACCGTGGTGCTCGGACGCAAGATGATGGAGATGATGAGCGAAAGCACCAAAGATCGCGAAATGCGCCGCACGCTGGCCGGTATCGAACATATCCGCGTGATCACAACCACCACCTACAACGAGGCATTTGTGAGCGATGCGCGCGCTGTCGCCACCTCACCCAACTACAAACTGATCTCGTCGGTCAGCGAGGGTGGACGTGAGGTGAGTTTCTATCTCCGCAGCTCGGATTCGGGAAAAAATCGCCTGCTGATGTTGTCATTTGGCGAGGATGAGTGGGTTGTGATGGGTATCTACGGCAAGTTCGACGTGCGCAATATCTCGCGTTTGACACAGATCCGACCCGTCACAAAATAGCTTACAATAACCCATTTTGCGAGCACACTGAGTGAAAAAAGTTTCATTCGGTGTGCTTTTTCTGTTACTATTTTCGTATATTTGCGCAACGTTTAACTCTACAAAACCAGAATGAAAACAGATTTCTTGGTTATCGGTAGTGGCGCTGCGGGTCTTTCGTTCGCGCTCAAAGCTGCCGAAGCTGGCCACGTAACGATCGTTACTAAGGGCGAAATGGTCGAGTGTAACACCAATTACGCTCAGGGCGGTATCTGCTCCGTAACCTACGAACCCGACACCTTCGAAAAACATATTCACGACACAATGGTCTGCGGAGCAGGCATCTGCGACCCCGAGGCCGTCGATCTGGTCGTACGTCGTGCACCCGAATTGATCGCCGACCTCATCGCCTGGGGCACCCGTTTCGACAAGACCCCCGATGGACTCTTCGAACTCAATCGCGAGGGCGGACACTCCGAGCACCGCATCCTCCACCACAAGGATCTGACGGGTGCCGAGATCGAACGTGCGTTGATCGAGAGCGTGCGCCAGCACCCCAACATCACCGTTTTGGAGCACCACTTCGCAATCGACCTCCTGACGCAGCACCACCTGGGCGAGTTCGTAACACGCCACACACGTGGCTTGGCCTGTTTCGGTGCTTACGTACTCGATATGGATTCGGGACGCATCGAAACGATGCTCTCGCGCTTTACGGTCGTGGCGACGGGCGGTTGCGGAAACATCTATGGCACAACCACTAACCCCATCGTGGCGACGGGCGACGGCATCGCAATGTGCCACCGTGCCAAAGCGATGATCTCGAATATGGAGTTCATTCAGTTCCACCCCACATCGCTCTATAACCCTGGCGAGCGACCCTCGTTCCTGATCACCGAGGCGATGCGTGGTTTCGGAGCGATTCTGCGATTGTCGAACGGCAAGGAGTTTATGGACAAATACCACCCGATGGGTTCGCTCGCACCGCGCGACGTGGTGGCGAGAGCCATCGACCGCGAGATGAAACGCAGTGGCGAAGAGTTTGTCTATCTGGATGTTACGCATAAAGATGCCGACTCGATTCGCAGCCACTTCCCCAATATCTACGAGAAGTGCCTCTCGCTCGGTATCGACATCACCAAGGACTATATCCCCGTTACGCCCGCTGCGCACTACTGCTGCGGTGGCGTGAAGGTCGATCTCAACGGTCAAACCTCGATCAAGCGCCTCTACGCTCTGGGCGAGTGTTCGTGCACGGGTCTGCACGGTGCTAACCGCTTGGCATCGAACTCGTTGATCGAGGCGGTGGTCTATGCCGATCAGGCTGCAAAGCACGCTATCGAGCGTTTCGAGCGCACCGAGATTCAGGAGGGTATTCCCGATTGGAATTTCGAGGGTACGTCGAACACCGAGGAGATGTTGCTGATCATCCAGTCGAAGCGCGAAATGCAGCAGATTATGTCGAACTACGTCGGTATCGTCCGCTCGAACCTCTACCTAAAACGTGCAATGCGTCGCTTGGAGATCCTCTGGCACGAAACCGAGGAGCTCTACAACAAAACCACGCCCAACCGCGACCTGTGCGAGTTGCGCAATATGATTGCCGTAGCGTACTTGGTCATCAAGCAGGGCCGCGACCGCAAAGAGTCTGTCGGCTGCCACTACAATGTGGATTATCCGCAGGCATAGACGATTTTGCAGTTCACGATTCACAATTAACGGTTAGGCCGCGCTCTAATGGGCGCGGCTTTTTTTGAAAATTTAGGAACATAAAGATCGATTTTTATAAAAATTGGCAGATTCGAGCAAATTTATTAGGAATTGTTTCAAAAAATTTATATTTTTGCATCAATTGGAAAAGTAATAAATTTATAATGCCGAAAGTCTATGACAAGGCAAATGCGAGGACTAAACCCGATTGGCTGAAAATTAGACTCAAAGGAAACGAAGAGTATGCAGATGTAGCACGTATCGTGAGGGAACACCACCTACACACGATTTGTAGTAGTGGTATGTGCCCTAATAAAGCCGAGTGTTGGAGCCGCCGAACAGCGACTTTTATGATCTTGGGCGATGTATGCACCAGAGCTTGTCGTTTCTGTGCCACTAAATCGGGGCGAGCTTTGCCTCCCGACCCTGAGGAACCCGAAAAGGTTGCTCAATCTGTCGCACTGATGGGGCTGCGTTATGCAGTCATCACATCGGTTACGCGCGACGATCTGCCCGACGGCGGTGCCGAACATTGGGCAGAGACCGTGCGTGCTATCAAACGTCGTAATCCACAGACTGCCGTAGAACTTTTGATCCCCGATTTTGACGGTCGCAAAGAGCTGATTGACATCGTTTTGGCGGCTGGCGCTGACGTGGTTGGACACAATGTCGAAACCACACGACGCCTCACCCCGCTGGTACGTGCGCGCGCGAAATATGACACTTCGCTGGCTACGTTGCGCCACATTGCCGAGTCGGGTGTCAAGGCCAAGAGCGGTATTATGGTGGGATTGGGCGAGAGCGACGAGGAGATCATTCAGACGCTTGCGGATCTGCGAGAGGTCGGCTGTCGAATTGTTACGTTGGGTCAATATCTTCAACCCACCGAGCAACACTATCCGGTTGCTGAATTTATTACACCTGAAAAATTTGAATACTACAAAGCCCAAGCCGAGCGTTTAGGTTTTGACTACGTCGCCAGCGCACCGTTGGTACGATCGTCATATATGGCCGAACGCGCGCTGGATAAATGCGGAGATTAGAGCGATGAAAACTACGTGCGCCGAGTACCGTGATCTGGGACTCATCGACTACGAACAGGCTTGGGAGCTGCAACGCTCACTATTCGAGAGTCTGCTGGCGCGCAAAGTTCAACCGACAAAGGGCAATGTAGCAAACGAGGAGGCGGCTGAGATGCCGTCCGATGAGGCTGGCTACGTACTCTTGTGCGAGCACGAGCCCGTCTATACGCTCGGCAAGAGTGGGCACAAGGAGAACTTGCTCTTCACCGAGGCTCTGCTCCGTCAGATCGGGGCAACGTTCTATCACATAGATCGTGGAGGCGACGTTACATTCCACGGACCCGGGCAGATTGTGGGCTATCCGATCATCGACTTGGAGAAGTTGGGTATCGGACTGAGGGACTACATCGCAGCGTTGGAGCAGTCGGTAATCGACTGCGTGGCCGAGTATGGCATCGAGGCGGGTCGGATGGAGGGCGCAGCAGGCGTCTGGATCACCGAGGAGGGTCGTGCTCCACGCAAGATTTGCGCAATCGGAGTGCGTTCGTCGCGCTACGTAACGATGCACGGATTTGCGCTCAATGTCGCAACGGATTTGCGCTACTTCACCTATATCAATCCGTGCGGTTTTGCTGATCGAGGCGTATGCTCGATCGAGAGCGAGGTGGGCCACAAGATCGACTTGGAAGAGGTGAAGGAGAAGATTATTAACTGTTTAGAGAAAAATTTGAATGTTAAAATATATAAAAATTAAACGTTATGCCATTAGAGAAGAGATGGAACGTCAAATCTCAGGGCGAAGCGAAGGTGGTGGCTGAACTTGCAGCAGCACTTCCGATCTCCCCTGTGTTGGCGAACCTACTTGTACAGAGAGGCATAGACACCGTTGAAAAAGCAAATCGATTCTTCAAACCACGACTCGAAGAGTTGCACGACCCATTCCTGATGAAGGATATGGATCGAGCCATTGAACGAATCGAACGTGCCGTCAAAAACCGTGAGAAGATTATGGTTTATGGCGACTACGATGTGGACGGAACAACGGCCGTAGCGCTGGTTTACACCTTCCTCAGAAGGTTGGGCCACGACGACCTGCGGTTCTATATTCCCGACCGCTATAACGAGGGTTACGGCGTGTCGATCAAGAGTATAGACTACGCAGCAAGTAAGGGTGTGAGCCTTGTGATCACGCTCGATTGCGGTATCAAAGCGTCCGAAAAGGTGGCCTATGCCAAAGAAAAGGGTATCGACTACATCATTTGCGACCACCACCTGCCCGCAGATCATCTGCCCGAGGCGGTCGCTGTGCTCGATCCCAAACGCCACGATTGCGAGTATCCGTTCAAGGAGTTGTCGGGTTGTGGTGTAGGATTCAAATTGGTGCAGGCCTATGCCCTGCGCAACAACATTCCGTTCTCGGAGGTCGAGCGACTGCTCGATCTGGTCGTTGTGAGTATCGCATCGGACATCGTTCCGCTGACGGGCGAGAACCGCATTCTGGCGCACTACGGTCTGCGTCGCCTCAACGAGACGCCCAGCAAGGGACTGCTGTCGATTATCAAGATCTGCGGCTTGGAGAAGCACACGATCACCATCGACGACATCGTCTTCAAGATCGGTCCGCGAATCAATGCTGCGGGTCGTATGCGTGTCGATGAGGAGGACGAGAATGCAGCTCCATCGGGTGGCCACGCGGCTGTAAATCTGCTCATTGAGCGCAACGAGAAGGCGGCTGAGAACTTCGGTTCGATGATCGACACCTTCAACCAGGACCGCAAGAGTATCGACCGCTCGGTAACCATCGAGGCGCACGAGCTGATCGAGTCGAATCCTGAGTTGAAGAACCGCAAGAGCACGGTGATCTACAACCCTAAGTGGATGAAGGGTATCGTCGGTATTGTGGCTTCGCGCCTGATCGAAACATACTATCGCCCGACGGTGGTGATGACGATGAGCAACGGCTTTGCGACAGGCTCGGCACGTAGCGTACCAGGTTTCGACCTCTATCAGGCGGTCGAGTCGTGCGCCGATCTGTTGGAGAACTTCGGTGGTCATATGTATGCCGCAGGTCTGACGATGAAACCCGAAAATGTCGAGGAGTTCACCCGTCGATTCAATGCCTACGTCGAGGAACACATTGATCCACAAATGCTTATTCCGCAGGTGGAGATCGACTCCAAGTTGGATTTGGGCGACATTACCCCCGATTTCCGTCGCAAGTTGAACGAGTTTCAACCCTTCGGACCGGGCAACCCCGCTCCGGTGTTCGTTACCAACAACCTCAGCGGCAGCAATGTCAGCTTGGTCGGTGCCGAACGCGAACACCTGCGTATGGAGCTGATGCAGCACAATAGGAACAACAAACTACACTCGCTGCAAGCGATTGCTTTTCAGCAACCTACGCACTTTGAGTGGGTACGTAGCGGTCGTTCGGTTGATGTCTGCTACACGATCGTCGAGAACCATTACCGCGGTACGGTTTCGACCCAGCTCCGCGTGAAGGATATCAAGCGCTGCACCAACAACAATAAGTAGGTCGAGTGCACGAATAGGGCGAGCGGACCCAACGAAAAAGCGGGAGGACAACCTTCGAGTTGAGCCTCCCGCTTTTTGTGTGCGATTATGTGGGTTAAGTTACTGTTTTCGAACGATATAGAGGTGGTCGACGGGCAGTGCAAAACGAGTACGTTCATCGGGCGTGAGGCTCGCGGCATAGTCCAGATCCTCGACCTCGAAACCCGCCTCACGCAGGCGGTCGGCATAGTCGCGACCATAGACACGACGGTGGTCATACTGCCCGAAAATGCGGGTACGCTCAGCCTCATCGGTGATCGAATCATCCTCGAAGGTAGTCGCGCGATCCAACTCCACAGGCGACAAAATGACACCCCAGCCACCCCGACGCAACACACGATATAGCTCGCGCATAGCTCGGCGATCGTCCTCGACGTGCTCCATAATGTGGTTGCAGAAGAGCACGTCGAAGCTCTCGTCAGCCAACGGAATCTGCTGAATATCAAAGTGCAAATCGGCCAGCGGGCTCTCCAAATCGGCCGTAACATAGTCCTCACGATTTCCCCCCTCCGCGTATGTTCGGCGCAGGTGGCGCATCAGGCAGACCTCGGGAGCCACGTGCAACAACCGCGGACGGCTCTCGAACAGATCGCTCTCGCGCTGCAACCAGAGCCACAACAGACGGTGGCGTTCGAGCGACAAACAGTTGGGACAGAGCGCATTATCGCGCGACACAACATAGCCATAGGGCAGGAACTTGCGTCGTTTCGCTCCGCAGACGGGGCACTCGCGCCCACGCCCCACATAGAGCAATCCGAGCAGGGGAACCGCCCAGCCCGCCATACGCTGCAACACGGGGCGCGGTATAGCGTTGAGAATGAATCGGATAAGTCGTTTCATCGTGCATCCTCCTCTGCTCCGAGCACCTCAGCCACCTCGCGCTCGGCACGCAAGAGTTGCTCTTTGCACTGCGCAATCAGTTCCGTAGCGCGCTTGACCTCAGCGGCCAACGTATCGACGTCCATCTGCTGAGTGTTGAATCGAGCCAGAATCTGCTCCACTTCGGCCATCGCCTCGGCGTAGCTAACTTGTTGTTTCTTAGTCGTTTTTGCCATTATCTGTAATTTTTGCTTTCAATTCACCCTTTGCCAATCGGATCGCAACCTCGCTACCAACCGCCACCGCCGACGCATCGCTCACCGCGTGCCCGCCGAGGCTCACAACCGCAAATCCGAGTGCCATAATTCGTTGCGGATCACGCGCCGCAACAGCCTGCTCCATTGCCGCCAAACGCTCACGCTCCGAGCGCACAAAATAGTCGGTCGCACGACGCAGATTTTCGTCGGCACGTGCCGCACGATTTCGCTCGTCGGAGAGCACCTTTTCTGCCGCACGACGCAACTCCGAACGGTAACGTTCGAGCGTAAGTTCGAGGCGTCGTGTCGCTCCCACGGCCTGCGTTGCAATCAGCGCCGCATTGCGTTCAAGTCGCTGACGTTCAACCGAAAGATACTCACGCGCACAACGCTCAACCGCCTCACCCAGAGCCTCCAACTCGCCATCGAATTCGGACAGCTGATCGTTGATCCACGCCGCTACGGCAGTCGGAGTTTTGAGCCTCAACGCCGCCACCATATCGGCCACACTCTCGTCCTTGTCGTGCCCAATTCCCGTCAGCACGGGCAGCGGAAATTGCGCCACGTGGGCACATAGACGGTAGGAGTTGAAACAGGCCAGATCGCTCTGCGAACCTCCACCACGAATCAACGCCACCGCATCGAAATCGTCAGCACGCTCGGCCAGACGTTCGAGTGCCTCGATGATCGAATCCTCAGCCCCATTGCCCTGCATAAATGCGTCAAACAGAGTGAGTTCCACACGATAGGGCGAGCGAGCGATCTCCTTGCAGAAGTCCTGATAACCCGCCGCATTGGCGCTCGACACCACTGCCACACGCTGTGGCACACGGGGCACTCCGAGCTCGCGGTTCATATCCCATACACCCTCCTCACGCAGGCGAGCGATGGTCTGCTGGCGCTGCTGCTCCCAATCGCCAACGGTATAGGTCGGGTCGATATCCTGAATCTGGAACGAGAGTCCGTAAAGTTCGTGATATGAGATCGTTACACGCACCAGCACCTTCATTCCGACAGCCAACCGCTCGCCCGTTTTCGAGGCGAAGTAGGCGGCCAGCGGACCATAGTGCGAGCGCCAGATCACCGCTGACGCCTTCGCCGCAGGCACGCCATTCGTGCCCCCCTTTTCGACCAATTCGAGGTAGCAATGTCCCGAATAGTTGACCTTCATTTCGGAGATCTCGGCGGCTACCCACACGGGGAGAGGGAACGCCTCCGATAGGCGTTCGCGCACGGCGAGCTGCAACTCGCGCAACGAAAAGTGCTTTTTCTGCTCCATTAGCGTGTGAAATCTCTTCGAAATACAAAGGTATGAAAAATTTTCGGTATCTATAATAAAAAAGCCAGCCCCGCTTGGGACTGGCTCTTTTATCGTAGAGTGGAGCACTACTGCTCGTCTTCGCAGCGAACGCAACGAACGGGACAGCCCTGGAATCGGCTGATCGCATAATGGAAATGCTTTACCGATGAGGTGGTCGATGCAATATATTGAACCATTGCTCGACGGTTGTTCTCCTCATTAGAATAAGTAGAACCAAATGCGTTTGTATCAGGATTGTACGATGCACTTGTCATAACACCTCCATTCTTAGAAACCTCAGCAGGTGTAGCGGTCCAATAATATGCCGAGCCTTGACCCTGATGACGCCAATTGTTGACAGACGCATCGGTATTGTACAATCCGATAAGACCCATCTCTGGCAAGTAAGTAGCTACTGACCCATTATATCGCAGCGATTGCACCTGAGACTTGTAAAGTATAGGTTCAATGCCGCTTTCATTTACATTAAAGCCGTTCGTTTGATCAATATTATACTGTCCAAATAGCTCTTGCTTGGGAACCATATAACCATACGGGCAGGGATCAAATGCGGTCTTCTTGTAATTACCATCGCTGCTATAACCCCACATTCGCAGATATTGATCCGTTGCGGCATTAATATCCGTATTTGAAGCAAGATCAGC
>JAZOMS010000258.1:0-1172 GCA_045654145.1 Alistipes sp.
GGGTAGTATGGGCATCTTGCCTGCGGGCTCACCCGCTGCAATCCACTCGTTGCGAGCCACTACGTAGTCGTCGTATTTGCGCACCTTGTTGTCCAGACCGATGTTGGTCATCCAACCCGAGAAGGAGTAGAGCGTGGTGCGGTAGCGGAACCACTCGCCCTTGCCCCACTTGCGGTCGAAGTCGATCTGCACCGACGAACCACCCTCCCACTTCGAGGTTTTATCCTTGCTCGCCAAGCCGTAGAGGTAGCCGTTTTCGCGTACCAGCTGGCTATTAACGAAGGTTGCGTTCATTGCCAACGGTGCCAAGTTGATCTTGATCGGGAAGCCCTTCTTGGGGCACGAGTAGGTCAAACCGAGCGACACATCGAAGTAGGCGGGGGCAAACATCGCACTCTTGCGGTGGCTCTGCTCCTGCTCGGTGCGCGACTTGTAACCCGACGCAAATTGGCTACGGAACTTGATAATCGAGCTGAAATCCCAATTCTGCGAGAACTTGATAGCGGGTTTGGTTTCGAGCAGGAACTCGTCCTGATTCTTGAACCACACGCCCTTGTTGTTGACCGTGCCGTCGTCGAGCGTCGTTTCGACCTTCATACGGTTGTAACCGAACTTGGCGTCGATCTTGTTATCGACCTCGAACTTGCCCTTCTTATAGTTGTGTTTGAGCAAAACCTTTGCCAGAGCAGCCACGGCGTTATCACCGCCCGAGTTCTCGATCCACGCATCGTTATACGAGGTCATCGTACCCTGAATCGAGGCTGTGAATTCGAACTTATTGCGCTCCTTGCGGATTGCGGCACGTTCGGCGCGGTAGCGAGCCTCGTTGAAATATTCGGTACTCACCTCCGAGCGGGTTACGGTATCCTTGTGGTTGACCACCTCCTTCGAGGTGGGGCGGGTCTTGACATTGTCAATAGTGAACTGAGCTGCTGCGCGCTCGGCAGTTGCCAGAGCAGCGAGGGCCAAGATCGCGTAAAGTATCTTTCTGTTCATAACGGTTTCTTATAGGTAAATATTCGAACAAAGATAGGAAAAACAAACGAGAAAATGGTCTCTCGGCACGATAACTTTCAAAACTTTTTGCAAATAAAAGCCCTTTTGACCACGCATCGAGCAATGTTTTCGAATGCAGACGGTGGAATGATGCGAAATTCAAAAAAAAATCGTAA
>JAZOMS010000259.1:0-3809 GCA_045654145.1 Alistipes sp.
TCGCAATGCCTTGCGCTACTCAGAATGAGTTGAATGGTAATGATGCTAAGATGCTGGTTGACAACGGTGTACAGATGGTTGCTGAGGTTTCGAATATGGGTTGTACACCCGAGGCTATCGAGGCATTCTTGGAGGCTAAGATTCCCTACGGCCCCGGTAAGGCTGTGAACGCTGGTGGTGTTGCAACTTCGGGCTTGGAGATGACTCAGAACGCTCAGAAGTTGAATTGGACCGCTGCTGAGGTTGATGCTAAGTTGTTGCAGATTATGTCGTCGATCCATACTGCTTGCTTGGAGTATGGTCGCGAGGGCGAGTACATCAACTATATGAAGGGTGCTAACATCGCAGGCTTTATGAAGGTCGCTAAGTCGATGGTTGAGCAGGGTATCCTGTAATCCACTTTTCACGATTAAAGCAAGTCGCCTCCCGGTAATAGGGAGGCGACTTTTTTGTGCCGTTATCTCAGAGTTGTCCGTTCGGGACAATAAAGAAAGCGTCCCTCCCGCCAATGGGGAAGGACGCCTTACTTATTAATCGGAGTTTGTCAGTTTGCAGTCGTGATTGCTGTTGAACTTAATCCCGATTTGGAGAATGATTGACGGTCTTCTCTCCTCCTCAAAATCTCCGCTCTCGACTCTCACTCTGCACATCGGAGCCAACGCGTCGCCGATACACCACTATCAAACCTTTCGGGCGCGAGCGTCTTTTAGGCCTTTTTTACGCCGTGTGGCAGGTCGATGTTACTTTCAAACTCGTCATTTTCCGTCGATTAGAGCTTCGGGCCAGCCTCAACCAGCTTCTTGCCCTCCTCGTTAGTAGTGAACTTCGAGAAGTTCTTTACGAAGCGGCCAGCCAAATCCTGTGCCTTAACCTCCCACTGCGAAGCCTCAGCGTAGGTGTCGCGAGGATCGAGGATTGCGGGATCAACACCCGGCAACTCGGTGGGGACGGTGAAATCGAAGTAGGGGATCGACTTGGTAGGAGCCTTGTCGATCGAGCCGTCGAGGATAGCGTCGATGATACCGCGAGTATCCTTGATCGAGATACGCTTGCCGCTACCATTCCAGCCTGTGTTAACCAAGTAAGCGGTTGCACCCGAAGCCTGCATCTTCTTCACCAGCTCCTCACCGTACTTAGTGGGGTGGAGCGAGAGGAATGCAGCACCGAAGCAAGCCGAGAAGGTCGGAGTAGGCTCGGTGATACCACGCTCGGTTCCAGCCAACTTAGCGGTGAAGCCCGACAAGAAGTAGTACTTAGTCTGCTCGGGAGTCAGGATCGAAACGGGAGGCAGTACGCCGAATGCGTCAGCCGACAAGAAGATAACCTTCTTAGCAGCGGGAGCCTTCGATACGGGCTGCACGATGTTCTTGATGTGGTTCAAGGGGTACGAAACACGAGTGTTCTCGGTAACGCTCTTATCAGCGAAGTCGATCTTACCGTTCTCGTCAACAGTTACGTTTTCGAGCAGTGCGTCGCGCTTGATAGCGTTGAAGATATCGGGCTCAGCCTCCTTCGACAGGTTGATAACCTTAGCGTAGCAACCGCCCTCGAAGTTGAATACACCCTCGTCATCCCAGCCGTGCTCGTCGTCGCCGATCAGCAGACGCTTGGGGTCGGTCGAAAGGGTGGTCTTACCCGTACCCGACAGACCGAAGAAGATAGCGGTGTTCTCGCCATTCATATCGGTGTTAGCCGAGCAGTGCATCGAAGCGATGCCACGCAGGGGCAACAGATAGTTCATAATCGAGAACATACCCTTCTTCATCTCACCACCATACCAAGTGTTGAGGATAACCTGCTCGTTCGAAGCCAGGTTGAATACGGTAGCGGTCTCCGAGTTCAGGCCGAGCTCAGCGAAGTTCTCAACCTTAGCCTTCGAAGCGTTGAACGATACGAAATCGGGCTCGCCGTAAGCCTCCAACTCCTCCTCAGTGGGGCGGATGAACATATTCTTAACGAAGTGAGCCTGCCAAGCAACCTCCATAATGAAACGAACCTTCAAACGAGTAGCAGGGTTAGCGCCGCAGAAGGTATCCATTACGAACAGACGCTTGCCCGACAACTGCTTGATAGCGAGCTTCTTCAACTCTGCCCAAGTCTCCTCCGAGCAGGGCTTGTTGTCGTTCTTGTACTCGTCCGAAGTCCACCATACGGTGTTCTCGCTTGCCTCGTTCTTCACGAAGAACTTATCCTTGGGCGAGCGGCCGGTGTAGATACCGGTCATTACGTTCACAGCGCCGAGCTCAGTCTCAACGCCCTTGTCAAAACCGGTCAGGCCCTCTTTGGTCTCCTCCTCGTAGAGGGTCTCGTACGAAGGGTTGTGCAGAATCTCGACAACGTCGGTGATTCCGTACTTGCTCAAATCAATTTTAGCCATAGTTGTAAATTAGTGTATTATTTTGTTAAAACCTCTTCAACCTTTTGGGGTTAGATGCTCGGTGGTGGCGATGCGGGTGTCGCATTGTACAATGACCGTTCCGAACAAGCCCTTTTTTCACGGCACAAAGATAGTAAAATTATTCAAAGTGTGAAAAAAATAACAATAAAATTATTCATTGTTTTGAATAACCACCCTCCGAGTGCTGTTTCAGACCAGTTTTGAGCTCGGTTTAGGCGTAGTTCTTACGCGTGCGCGCGCACGTGCATATTTTTAATTATGTGTAGGCACGTCAAATGTACGTATCGTTACGAGTAGCGTAAATAATTATGCAATGTGAATTATGCAATGTGAATTTTTGTTATCTTTGTTCTCCGATGGCTGGAATCTACTTTCATATCCCGTTTTGTCGACGCATTTGCGCCTACTGCGACTTCTACAAGAATGCTGATCTGCGCTTGAAGGAACAGACCCTGGTGGCAATGGAGCGCGAGGTGGTGACGCGTCGCGACTACCTGCGTGGCGAGCCGGTGCGCACGATCTACTTTGGTGGAGGAACGCCCTCGCTGGCGAGTGCCGAGTGGATTGGGCGAGCGATCGAACTGTGTCGTACGACGTTCGATTGCTCTCAGTTGGATGAGGTTACGCTCGAAGCCAACCCCGACGATCTCACGGTGGAGTACCTCACGGCTTTGCGCGAGGTGGGAGTTAATCGTCTGAGTATTGGTATTCAGTCGTTTGACGACGAGGTGTTGCGTGTGATGAATCGCCGCCACGATGCGATAGCGGCTATACGAGCGGTCGAAATGGCTCGTGAGGTGGGATTCGACAACATCACTATCGACCTGATCTATGGTCTGCCTTTTGGTCCGAAAGATGCATTGACACGCTCATTGGAGCAGACCGTTGCGCTCGGGGTGGAGCACGTGTCGGCCTATCATCTCACGATCGAGCCGAATACCCGCTTTGGACGTATGGCCGAGCGAGGTGAACTTGTGCCTATACCCGATGAGGAGAGCGAACTCCAATATAATCAGGTACATACTACGCTTACGCAGGCGGGGTATGATCACTACGAGATATCGAACTTTGCCCGTGATGGACGACGCTCGCGCCACAATTCCTCCTATTGGCAGTCGCAACCCTACTTGGGAATAGGTCCTGCGGCACATTCGTTCGATGGCAAGTGTCGTCGGTGGGCAGTGTCATCGGTGGCCGAATATTTGGAGGGTGTCGATCGTGGCGAGTGCTACGAAGACGAGAGCCTGACAGCCACCGATCGCTATAACGAAACGATTATGACCTCATTGCGATGCCGAGAAGGGGTCGATTTAGAGGCATTGGAGGAAAATTTTGGTCGTGCCCGCAAAGAATATTTTGTGAACGAAACTGCTCGTTTTGTGGCGTCGGGGGTACTTGTGCTCGATGGGAA
>JAZOMS010000260.1:0-6391 GCA_045654145.1 Alistipes sp.
ATCGGTGATGGCATAGATCTTCGCCAGATCCTCCTTCACGGGAGCCAGAGCCTCCTCGTTCAGGCGCACCGAGTCCATACCGAGCTTGTAGAGATCCGAAATCTTCTGCTCTACCGAACCCGTCTCGGTCTTCATCGAACTCATCGATTGGAAGAGTTCGTTGATCTGCTTTTCGTTGGTTTCGCGCAGCATATCAAACGAGCCGTAACGCGAAAATTCGGGCTTCAACGGATGCTTCTGCTGCCAGCCACGAGTTGCGTGCTCGTAGAAGTCCTCGTTGAGAGCGATAGTCTTATCGAAGTTGGTGGTGTCGATGGCGGGCACGCTCTCGCGCTTTACGCCTCCACCTGCGCAGCCTACCATTGCGGCTGCCGAAATGAGTATCATCAGTCGTTTCATTTTTGTTGTGTTAGTTTTTCGAAAAAAGGGGCGGACAGCCTCGATCGGCCGTCCAACCCCGACAAAAGATATCTTAAATACTTGCTTTACTTGTTGATAGCAGCTACGCCCGGCAGAACCTTACCCTCGATAGCCTCCAACAGTGCACCACCGCCGGTCGAGATGTACGAAACCTGATCAGCCATACCGAACTTGTTGATGCAAGCTACCGAGTCGCCACCACCGATGAGCGAGAATGCGCCCTCAGCCGTAGCCTTAGCGATAGCCTCAGCGATAGCACGCGAGCCACCGGTGAAGTTATCAAACTCGAATACACCTGCGGGGCCGTTCCACAGAATGGTCTTAGCACCCTCGATAGCAGCAGCGAACTTCTCGCGAGTAGCCGGACCTGCGTCCATACCCTCGAATGCGTCGGGAATCTCGTTAGCGGGGCAGATCATAGTGTTGCAATCGTTCTTGAAGTCGTCGCCTGCAACGCAGTCAACACCCAGCACGAGGTTTACACCCTTAGCCTTAGCCTTCTCCATAATCTCCAAAGCCAGATCGAGCTTGTCGTCCTCGCAGATCGACTTACCGATCTTGCCGCCCTGAGCCTTCGAGAAGGTGTAGGTCATACCACCGCAGAGGATCAGGTTGTCCACCTTGTCCATCAGGTTCTCGATGATACCGATCTTGGTCGAAACCTTCGAACCACCCATAATAGCGGTGAAGGGACGCTTGATGTTGCTCAGAATGTTGTCAACAGCCTCTACCTCTTCCTCCATCAGGTAGCCAAGCATCTTGTTCTCCGAGGTGAAGTAGTCAGCGATAACGGCGGTCGAAGCGTGCTTGCGGTGAGCCGTACCGAAAGCGTCGTTGATATAGCAGTCAGCATACGAAGCCAAAGTCTTAGCAAACTCCTTCTGCGAAGCCTTCATTGCCTTCTTAGCCTCGTCGTAAGCGGGATCCTCCTTGTCGATACCGACGGGCTTACCCTCCTCCTCAGGATAGAAACGGAGGTTTTCGAGCATCAGCACTTCGCCCTCCTTCAAAGCAGCAGCCTGCTCCGAAGCCTTAGCGCAATCCTCAGCGAACTGAACCTTCACGCCGAGCTTTTCGCTTACAGCGTCAACGATCTGGCTGAGCGAGAATTTCGCATTCACCTTGCCCTTGGGCTTGCCCATATGCGACATAATGATGAGGCTACCGCCGTCAGCGAGCACCTTTTTGAGAGTGGGGAGCGCACCGCGGATACGGGTATCATCGGTGATCTGACCGTTCTCGTTGAGGGGCACATTGAAATCCACGCGAACGATCGCGCGCTTGCCTTTGAAATCGTAAGTTTCGATTTTTGCCATAGTTGTAAATGAAATTATATGAGTTATTAAATCTTCCGTTTTTGGTTTGGATATAATCGGGGCAAAGTTACTAATTTTTTCGGAAATTTTAGCTGTACATTTTTTATCTTTTTTAATCGCGTTGCAAAATGCTTCAAGTTGATCATCTGAGCAGCCCTTCTTTTTACAATTGTTGAGTTCCTCTTCAAGAGCAGTTACATCTAATAGATGGTAATTTGCAATCTCATTTTCCCCAGCTTGGATAAGTATATACATATTATCGTTACTCTCAATATTATACTCTTCTTTTAATATTTTATTCAGACTACTCAGTTTGGGTTCATTCTTTTCAAAACGCCTAATGAAGTTCTCAATGAAGAATTTGAAAGAGGTTTTTTCTTTATACTGTTTATAGATGTATTGTTTGCGAAGTCCTTGTTTGCGATAATTCTCATAATCATTTCTATACTTTGCAAGAATATTTTCTATCTGAAAGATTTTTATAATGATAAATCGTGCGACATACCTCTTCGCTTTATCGTTTAGATTAGCATCTGCCAATTCCCACAATAATGCTAAAAAGCCAGTACGTTGTACTTTGAAGGCCTCGATCGAAGGTGATCCAGTGATACTACCTTCTCTTTTGTAATAAGCGTGAGTTGGATCATTGAGACCCGTAATAGTTGGTTCATCAATTAGCAGTGCTAATATATCAGGGAAATCTTCATAGAATCGAAGTTTGCAATAGTCTTCTTTTCGTGTTTTGAGTAAATCTTGATATTTCTTTAATTGGCTGTATTTATAGCTTTTGGTCCAACCAATACTACTTAAATAGCAAAATTCATTTTGATTGAAGATAGAACGTCTTTTCTTCAATTTTCTCACTTGATCAAGATGAGATTTTCCTCCGTTGTTACAAATATTATTGTCGGTCTTTTCAACCGTTTCAAACGATGTTACGCATATTTGCGCTTTTGTTCTTTGTATTTGAGCAACGATATCTTCAACTGCGTCGGGTCTTCTAAATCGGTCATCACCATCTAAAAATATGGCAATATCCTCTTCTTGTGCAATTTGAAAAAATGCCTCTCGGATATAGAATGCAGCTCCTGCTGCTCCACCACAATCTTTGTTGCAATATGATATAATATCTCTATATCTGCGAGTGTCTTTAAGTTTCTCTCTTTCATCAATGAATTGTCGAATCTGCTCTTCGACTGTTGATATAGCTGTTTGTCCGCCTGGTCGATCTTCAAGAACAATTATTCGTATGTTATAATACGTTTGATCGGCAATAGATTTTAGCGCATTATGTATATATGCCGCATCGCTTTCGTGGCTACGCAACAATATGAATGCGGTTGGTGCGCCGTATAAGTTATATATTTGATGTAAATTTTTATCATTATGTTCCAAAGCATCGCATTGATTCCCTATATGTTTAATGTAATTTTTAGCAAGTGCGTTAGATAATAAAGCAAGCCCTAAGTGTATAACTAAAATCAATATGATAGAAAATATAGTCGCTTGAATATTGATGCTTAGGTTGAACTTAAAGATCCCTATAAGTGCTGAAATGGTAGCAATAGGTATAAGAAAGAACATTAACGTAACACTAAATTCATTTAATGATTTAGTAATTCTATCACAGCCGAACTTTGAATGATTGTCAATATACTCTGCAAGTACATCTAATAAAAGGTGAGGTCGTTTTGATATGTATATCCAATTAGGGTAGGTGTGTTCAGGATCGTCTTTTTTGTTGCTAATAATTTTGCAATATTGCTCACTGGAATAGCAGATATGCCCCCAAAAAGGACGAAGGAATGTGGCGAAATGGCAACGACTAGCCATTAAATCCACGAGTTTTTCTCCTATGCGTGATTCGGCTACATATTTGCGAAAGGCTTGTGCGGTTACTCCAATTATAAAGCATAATGATAAAATAGCCATATAAATCGCGATATCATAATCCTGAAATTTATCCCAAATATGCTCTTTAAAGGCAGCATCGAATGAATCAATAAATTTAAAGAACATCATTATTATGTCATCTTCAAAGAAATTGGGCTCAAATCTAATGTGTAATGATATAATAGCGATGATAACTAAAATTGCCCCTAATAAGATATATCTAATAATGTCGTAAAAGTTGATATTGATACTCATTACTTTAACTTTTTTGGATGTTTGTTTGGCAAATATAGAAATTTTCCAAGTAAAATACAAAGAAGAGCAATTGGTAACTGCTATTATTACAATCTGTAACTATTTGCCACATTACGATTTGTAACTTCTCGAATAAAAATGTGGGCAAAACGTAGCCAACTTTACAAAAAATAGTATATCTTTGCTTGCGGAACGTGCCGTATGGGCGTTCGTAACCTAAAACTAACGATTAAGAAATTATAATTTGATACCACTATGTACGGTAAAATCAAAGAGCATCTTCAACAGACCCTCGCCGAGATCCGCGAGGCGGGTCTTTACAAGTCGGAGCGTATCATCACCTCGGCGCAGCGTGCCGAGATCACGGTGGCTGACAAGCAGGTTCTGAACTTCTGCGCCAACAACTATTTGGGTCTTTCGGACAATCCGCGCCTGGTCGAGGCAGCAAAACGCGCGATGGATTCGCACGGTTTCGGTATGTCGTCGGTGCGCTTTATTTGCGGTACACAGGATATTCATAAGCAACTCGAAAAGGCTATTGCTGAGTACTTTGGCACTGAGGATACGATTCTCTACGCAGCTTGTTTTGACGCTAATGGCGGAGTGTTCGAGCCACTGCTGACCGAGGAGGATGCGATCATTTCGGACGCACTGAATCACGCCTCGATCATCGACGGTGTGCGTCTGTGCAAGGCGCAGCGCTATCGCTATGCCAATGCCGATATGGCCGAGTTGGAGGAGTGCTTGAAGCAGGCTCAGGCTCAGCGTTTCCGCATCATCGTAACCGACGGTGTCTTCTCGATGGATGGCAACGTGGCTCCGATGGATGAGATCTGCCGCTTGGCGGAGAAGTACGATGCGCTGGTAATGGTCGATGAGTGCCACTCGGCGGGTGTTGTAGGTGCTACGGGTCGTGGCGTAACCGAGCAGTTCGACCTGCGCGGTAAGGTAGATATCATCACCGGTACGCTTGGCAAGGCATTTGGTGGCGGTATTGGCGGTTTCACGACGGGTCGCCGCGAGATTATCGAGTTGCTGCGTCAGCGTTCGCGCCCCTATCTGTTCTCGAACTCGGTTCCTCCCGCAGTTGTGGGTGCGAGCTTGGAGGTATTCCGTATGTTGGCTGAGAGCGACGCATTGCACGACCGTCTGGTAGAGAATGTCGAGCACTTCCGCACTCGAATGATCGAGGCGGGCTTCGATATCAAACCCACGCAGTCGGCCATCTGCGCAGTGATGCTGTACGACGCACCTCTGTCGCAGACCTTTGCGGCGAAGTTGCTCGACGAGGGCATCTATGTTACGGGCTTCTACTATCCGGTAGTTCCGAAGGGTCAGGCACGTATACGCGTGCAGGTTTCGGCTGGTCATACTCGCGAGCAGCTGGATCGTTGTGTCGAGGCATTTGTTAAGATCGGCCGCGAGTTGGGTGTGTTGAGGTAGTTGAATGATAAGAAGTAAGGACTGATGAGCAAGGTAAGTATAGATGCGATTGATCGCAAGATTTTGAAATTTCTGATCAAGAATGCGCGTATGCCCTTCTTGGAGATTGCGCGCGAGTGCGGCATTTCGGGTGCGGCGATCCACCAGCGCATCAAGAAACTCGACGAGTCGGGCGTGATTCTTGGTAGCCGACTGATGGTCGATCCACGTTCGCTGGGTTTTGATGTTTGCGCCTTTATCGGTATTCGTTTGCAGGATCCGACGCAGAACAACACGACTGTTGCGCAGTTGCGTCAGATCTCGGAGATTGTTGAGTGCCACTATGTTACGGGCGAGTACAATCTGCTGATAAAACTCTACTGCATCGACAATGAGCACCTAATGACAACGATCTTCGACCGCATTTTGCAGATTCAAGGTGTATCGACCACGCAGACCTACATCTCGATGAACGAGGTGTTCCAGCGTCAGGTCTATGTTGATTGTTTGAAGGACTAAAACGCTTGAAGATGAGTGTAGTACGTGTAACGAAACAGTTCTCGTTCGAGATGGCGCACACGCTCGATGGTTACGATGGAGCGTGCCGCGAGATTCACGGCCATTCGTACCGTCTGTTCGTAACGGTGCGTGGCGTGCCGTGTGCCGATGAGGGCTCGCCCAAGTGTGGTATGGTGGTCGATTTCGGAGTGCTGAAATCGATTGTCAATCGTTTGGTTGTCGATCGTTTGGACCACTCGCTGGTGATTCGTCGTTCGGAACGAAATGAGTCGATACTTGGGGTTTTGAACGACCGTTTTGGCCGTGTTGTCGAGGTCGATTATCAGCCCACGTGCGAGAATATGATCTCGGATTTTGCGGCTCGTATTTCGGCAGAACTGCCTGAGGGCGTTGAGCTTACGGCACTGCGTCTGTACGAAACCGCAACCTCATACGCCGAGTGGCTGGCGGAGGACAATAGAGCGTAATTCAAGATTCAAAATTCAAGATTCAAAATTCAAGAGTCAAGATTCAAGATTCAAAATTAATCAGCCTGCGGTTGCTTCTCCGCCGTCGCGCCTCTAAAA
>JAZOMS010000261.1:0-5290 GCA_045654145.1 Alistipes sp.
ATACCGTAATAATATTGACCATCGGTTCGGGCACGCGGACAACGACCTCACCTACGGTCTTCATAACCTGCTCGACAGCCTCGGTCAGCACGTCGCGCTCCTTACCTTCGAGGATCACAACCTTGCGAACGTAGTTATCGATGGTCTTAATGGTCAGTTTCTCCGACTTGTAGAGCACCTTATCGGCGTTCTTGATCTCCTCCTCAACGGGCATTACTCCGCGATCACCTGCCTGGAAATGGAAGTGGTCGGGAGCCGACGCACCACACTTGGGACCATTGTAGAAAATAGCCCAATCCGACAGATCACGAGCCAGATCCAACATCTCGCCCATACGCTCGGCGTTCATCATCTGGTCGGTATGGCTGCTATCGGGAATAGTCAGATGGTTCTTGAAGATGGGGAAGGGGTTGATCAAGATCGTATAACGACCATACTCGATACCCTCCTGCTCTGCGGGGCGATTCTCGCCACAGAGGAAACAACGACGCTCGGCGATAGTCTTCTGATCGACCTTAGCCGCCGTCGAACGGATTCGACCCGCATTGAACGTGATGGGCATACGGCAAGCATCAAAACGAACCTCGGCGACCTGAACAGAATTCAGGTCGTCGAAGTTGCGGCGCGCCATAGGCCACTGTTCCAGCTGCGAGGCGAAGAGTTCTTTTACCTTCTGCTGCAACATATTCCTATTAGTTCTTTTTGTTCATACGCTGGCGAGCGCGGAACTCGATGGTACGTACGCGATCCTTGAAGAGGTTATTGCTGTTCTCCTTTTCGATCGAGAGGTTACCGTCCGAGTTGTCTTCCCAACGGCGGCACAGGTACAGAGGCTCGTAGATACGACCGATCTGGTACTTACGCGAGATCGACAGAACTACTGCGTAGTCCTCACCGTAGCTGGTGTTAGGCAACTTGATCGAACGCAACATCGGAGTGTAGAATGCGCGGGGAGCACCGAAGCCGTTGATACGCAGACCATTGTTGCGACCATTGTCGGGAGTCCACTCGCGGTGGTCGATTACGCCCGGGGGCAGCATTTCGAGCTGGAAGTTCACGATCTTGTACGAACCGATCACAGCACCACACTTCTGCTCGTAGAACGCATCAACAACCTTCTGCAAGGTATTCTCATCGATGTAGAGGTCATCGCTATCGAGCTGCACTGCAAACTTACCGCAACGTGCGTCCATAATAGCACGGTTCCAGCAACCACCGATACCCAGATCCTCACGCTCGGGAATGATGTGTACCAAACGGTTGTCAGTTGCTGCCAACTCCTTCAAGATCTCAGTAGTACCGTCGGTCGAGAGGTTGTCAACAACGATCAGGTTGAAGGGGAACGAGGTCTTCTGCATCAATACCGACTTAACAGCGTCAGCGATGGTGCGAACACGGTTGCGGACGGGAATAATAACCGATGCCTCAACGGGGAAATCGCACTCGGTGAAGTCGATATCCTCGAACTTGGGCTCCAAGTAAGCACCTGCATCCTTCAAGTACTGAGTACAAGCCTTCTCCATCTCGATCTGAACGGCGCGGTTAGCGGGGTTCACATAGTCGAACATCTTGTCGCCCGAAGCGCGAGTATCCATCTCAACCTCAGTGTAGAGGAACTCAGCCAGACGCATAATCTCACCCTGCAACGACAGCTTCAAACGCAGGTCGTACATTGCAGCGAACTCGTAATCAACGTCCATAGCCTCAACAGCCTTGCGCAGTTTGTCGGTCTTAACAACCAATACCGAACCGAAGTTGAAATCGTTACGCAACGAACCTGCCTGATAGTCAATCACGGGATGCGCGGTAGTCTTACCCTCTTTGCACTCGTAGTAGTTCGAGTAGAGCATTGCAGCGTCGGTATTCTCAGCCACCTCTACAAAACGATCCAGCGAGTAGTAACCCATCTGCAACGCCAGCGGCTTGGTATAGAACATCGTGTAAGCGGTCTTAACCTCAGCTGCGATCTTGCGCAGAGTCTCGGTCTTGTTCAGATCGCCGGCAACGCATACCTCAGCAACGATTGCGTTCTCAGCCAGCTGGCTCTTGGTCTTTGCCAGCTCAGCCTCGGGGCCGTTGGCGATAAAGCAGGTAATCAATTTTTCCATAGTGTTTTTTTGATGGTTTTGTTTGGGGACGGAGTTTTTGACCGCCCCCGTTGGTTAATATTGTTGTTTATTAGTTATTTGCTTACTTGATAAGGAAATTCATAATGCCATTCATCACGCTTGTGCGCTCAGTGCTACCAACGATCGACTCGAACGGGAAGCCCAAGACGATGATGCGCTGATTGCCATCATAAGCCACACCTGCGTTCATACTTGTATCGGCATAACGATAAATGCGCATTCCCTTCTTATCAGCAGGCTCCAAAGCGTCGGGAGCCTCAACACGATACTGCGAGTTGCCCTCCTTGGTCATAAATATACAAGCGGGCAGCGAGAAACCGTTGCGGTTGCCATCGACCGACATCACAGCACCGGTCTGGCTCGAATGGTTGTTACGCTGCTGGTAGTGGAGCACCTCCTTCATAAAGTCGATAACCTCCTTATTGTTCTCGATCACAGCGTCGCTACCAACGTATGCACCGGTGATCAACAGCGGGATACGCAGATCCTGCAACGTGCGCAGGGCTGCCATCATTGCGGGAGTATAGACCGCAAAGTCGGGGGCAATATCCTTATTGTAGAGGCGCGAGGTCTTCTGCTCACCCATAATTAGATCGACTGCTGCGTAAGGCGTAGCGTTGAACTTCTCGTTCTCGAATGCTGCACGGCTCACCGAAACGAAACCACGACCTGCACCAGCCAGAGCTACACCATGAACGGTCGTAAAGTTGAACTTGTTACCAGCAACAACTACATTGAAGCCCTCCGAGCCACTTGCGCCCCAACCCGGGCAGTCGTCATCGAGCCAATCGTTTGCGCGGTAGTAGTCGTAAGGCTTACCAACCCAGTAGGTATTGACATTGTCGGCAACACCTTCGTCCTCCCACCAAGCTACACCTGCCATCTCGCCCTGATCGAAGAACAAGGGAGCAGCAACGCGGGTAAAGCCATTGACGATCAGCACGGGACGCTGATTCTCGTAAAGGCAAGCGGTCATCTCCTCCGAGGGGAAACTCTCGCCACCCTCATTGACAGCCGATACTCGGAACGAGTACTGAACACCCCACTCAGGCAGTTCGAAATCGTACGAAGTGCCGTTCACAACCACGCCATTGTCGAAACCTGCGTCACCACGACGGGTGTAAACGCGATACGACTTAGCTACTGCGGTGGGTTCCAGCGGATCAACCTGCTCAGCCCAAGTCAGGCGCACCTTGCGACCACTAACGGGAGTAACGGCGAAATCAACGGGAGCCAAAGGCTGGATCACGCAGTCGTTGCCATTGAGGAAGCGAACCATACCCTTATAGATCGCACGGCTCACGGTGAAACGGAATCGAGGATCGAGGTGGTAGCGGTTATCGGCCAAGTTTTGGTGCGACAGCAGCTCCAACAGCATACAGGGCACATCAGGTTTCCAAGCCTCGTGGTAGGCTGCATCACGCAACTCTCGGCGAGGCCAATTAGGCTCGTGCAGAGCGCGAACATCGTCGCAGATCTGAGTCTGAACTGCGTCAGCCAAATCGCGGTTCAACAACTTCGGACGACCGTCGGTGAAGTTGCTCATACGCTCCTGCTCCTCGGTGTAGGTGCTATAAATCATCAACGTACCGACGATGGTCGAGTCCTTCGTCGTACCTGCGTCGGTATGGAATGCGAACGAGAGATCGATCGGAATATTCATCTGATCTTTCATATGATTCACCCAGAACGAGCGCGAACGATAATCGTCGTTATAATCATTTTTGAAGCCCGAAGGCGAGTAGATACTATCGGGCAGACCTGCTGCCTGCAAGTAGTAGCGCGAACCCTCGGCAAATGCCACAGCGCCGCTCAACATATTATCCTTGCCACGTGCTACGCGACCCCAGCCGCCACCAAAGCGAACTGCGTCGGTCGATACCACTGCACCTGCGGGACAGTTCTCCGATGCCTTAACCGTTACCGATCCCTGCTCAACATTCTGACCCGCAGTGAAACGGAACGTACCCAGATAGTACCACGTACGACCATCAGCCTTCTGGTCAACCTCAAAGCGGGTTACACCACCCGTGTGGCGCACCTCGTAGATTGCCTTGCCTGCCTTCTCGCCCTCGTTACCCCACGATACGTAAACGGGATAGTCGCCTGCCTGACGGAACGCGGGAGTATAGACAGCCGAGTTCTTCGAGCTGCGGTTATCTGCCTTGAAACGCAGGTAGGTACCCATACGGAAGGGATTCTCGTCGTTGTAGATAATATCCTTGTGCAAATAACCAGCCTCAACAGCCTCCCACTTACCCTTGCGGCGGAGCAGTTTGCTGTTGGCACGATCGTTATCGACGATCTCAAACAGACCGTAAGGATCACGCTCACGAGGCATATATACCTCAGCACCTGCATTCTCCAACATCGGGTTCAGATAAGCGATGATATAACCGGTCGAAGATATATCCTCAACGGACGAGTGGCAACGAGCACGCTGGAACTCCCAGCGGTTCAGGCTCGGCTCATAGAACCAGCCGTGGCTTGCCCACGTAGCGATCGAACGACCACTAAGACCCTTCTCGTAGGTGGGACGGTCGAGTTTACGAACGATCTGATCGTGAGCCTCAACCTTACCGCGCTTTACGTCGGTAATGAAATCAGCGAGCGGACGATTGAATATAGTCAAATCGATAGGCGTCTGAGCATAGTCAGCGCCGAGCGAGTCGCGCAATTCGGTCTCGATAGCGGCGATGGTCTGCTCGAAAACGGGAGCCTTCTGTACGTTCTGATTGAGTTTAACGACCAAACGACCATCGACGATAGTCGCCTCATTGACACTGAATGTCGAGAATTTGGCATTCTGCAACAGTTTGTCGATTGCAGTGTGATTTGGTTGAGCGGCAACGAGTTGCATAGCAACCACGGCCGACAACATCAGGAGTGTTTTTCTCATTGTGATTATCGGTTTCTATTGTTTATCATTGTGTTAGTCGCCAAACAGGTCGCACAACGGCACAATTTGACAATTCAAATATACAACTTTTTCCCCAATATTCAATGCCTTCTACAATATAAATTAAATAAATACCAAAATTTATGGGATTTTCAGTAAAAATGTTTATATTTGTCATTTGAAAGAAAATTACAATCAAACTAATAACTCGTTTAACAACCTTTGCAATTATGTACATTATTGCTGACAGCGGCTCAACCAA
>JAZOMS010000262.1:0-6091 GCA_045654145.1 Alistipes sp.
TGGCCGAGCAGGCACGTATCGTGCGTCTGCCGCTCAATCAGGTAGGCTCGCTCAATAAGATCAATAAGGCGTTTGCTCGTTTCGAGCAGGAGAACGAGCGTACCCCCTCGCCTGAGGAGTTGGCTAATGCTTTGGAGTTGCCGAAAGAGAAGGTGTCGGATACGTTGCGTGTTGCTGGTCGCCACGTATCGGTTGATGCGCCGTTTGCTGATGGCGAGGATAACAGCCTGCTTGACGTGCTGGTCAATACTGACTCACCCAATGCCGATCGTGGTCTGATCAACGAGTCGCTGAGCACCGAGGTTGAGCGTGCTCTCTCGACACTGACTGACCGTGAAAAGGACATCATCAAATACTTCTTCGGTATCGGTTGTCAGGAGATGACTTTGGAGGAGATTGGCGAGAAATTTGGCTTGACTCGCGAGCGTGTTCGCCAGATCAAGGAGAAGGCCATCCGCCGTCTGCGTCATTCGTCGCGCAGTAAATTACTTAAATCGTATTTGGGCTAATAGGGCGCAAATAATATCATTTTGACGGGTCGCACTCCGGCGGGAGTGCGACCTTTTTTGTTGCTTAGAGATGCGTGTGAGGGCGTTTTTCAGGTGAGAATGATGCGCTAAAAGTCGAACGAGTGGCACGTTTTGTGGAAAAGTGATCTAAAAACCTCGGAAAACAGAAAACTTTTTTGGTTTGTAAAGTTTTCTGAGTATCTTTGCACGCGTTATATGATGGATATAAAAGAGAAAATAATGTCGCAAAAAGAGTATATCATCGAACGAGCAACCGAGATGTTCCGCCAGTTGGGAATCAAGGCGGTGCGTATGGACGACATCGCTCAGCATTTGGGTGTGTCGAAGCGTACGCTTTATGAGCTATTCGAGGATAAGACCAATCTGCTCCGCCTCTGTATGTACAACTATTACGAGGAGCGTCAAGAGGAGCTGAACAAGCGTCTGGACGATAGAGCCAATGTGCTTGAAAAGATACTGACGGCCTTCGATCTGTTCTTGGTGAGTGGCGATACGGAGCATCGAATCAAGACCAATTTGCGTCGATTCTATCCTGCATTGTACGAGGAGATCTCGGCCACGATGCAGCGTCGCAATACCGAACGTTTGAAGGGTGCGATCGAAAAGGGTATTGCCGAGGGGTTGCTCAATCCGATGATTGATGTCAATTTGTCGGTGGCGATGCTCTGTTGGTCGCTTTCGGGTGTGGTTGATGATCGAGGGGTGCGTCTGCCCGACAATATTACTCCCGAATATGCGTTACGATATGTAGTGGTGAACTTCCTGCGAGGCATATCGACGCTGAAAGGGGTGGAGGTAATCGATATCTTCCTGAGCCATTTCGAGAAACCGCAAACAAAGAAAACAAATTAAAAACAGACAATAGACAAAGATGAAAAAGATGATGATGACACTTTGCGCTCTGGTGCTGGCACTCGGTGTGTCGGCGCAGACGACTGAGGGCGCAACTGAGATGACCGCAATGCGACTGACGTTGCAGGAGGCCATCGACCTCGCATTGAGCGAGAACCCCACCATCAAGGTGGCAGATTTGGAGGTTGAGCGTTACGACTACGTTCGCAAGGAGACTCTGGGTAACCTCTACCCCTCGATCACGGCAAGTGGTACCTACACCTATGCTGTGGTTAAGAGCGAGATCTCGAAGGGTCTGTCGTTCGGTGCTGACAACACGATTGCAGCAGCCGCAGAGGTTGGTCTGCCGTTGGTGATGCCCGCAGTATGGCGTTCGATCAAGATGACCAAGGTCCAGATGGAGAATGCAGTCGAGATGGCTCGCGCATCGCGTATTGATATGGTCAATGCCGTGAAGAAGGCATACTACAATATTTTGCTGGCTGAGCAGTCGCTGGCGGTGTTGCGTTCGAGCGAGGAGATGGTGAGCAAGACGGTCGAGCAGACCCGTGTGCAGTATGAGCACGGTTTGGCTTCGGAGTATAACCTGCTGACCGCTGAGGTGCAGCTGAGCAATTTGCAGCCCTCGATTATTCAGACGGCTAACTCGATCGACGTGGCAAAGCGTCTGTTGAAGATGTATCTGAGCCTGCCCGAGAGTGTCGATATCGCGCTGGTAGGTACGTTGGACGATTTTCGCGATTTGATCCTCAATGGTGGTGAGCAGCTCTCGACCGACGTTTCGGGAAATAGTACCTTGAAACAGTTGGATATTCAGGCCGAACTGCTCAATCAGTCATTGAAGCTGACTCAGACCTCGCGTATGCCGACCTTGGTAGCATTTGGTCAGTTTGCATATTCGGGTAACGATATGGAGCGTTTGAACTTGGGTGCAATGATGGGTGGCGGCGCAACAGGCGGCGCAACAGGCACTCCTACGCCCGATGCAGGTACGGCTGAGGCAGTGAAGAAGAGCTTCTATTGGCAGCACCCGATCTCGGTAGGTTTGTCATTGTCAGTGCCCATCTTCTCGGGTTTCAAGAATACCAACAAGGTTAAGCAGGTGCGCAATCAGATTCGTCAGTTGGAGATTCAGCGCGAGTATGTGGCTAAGAGCACCGATGTTCAGGTGCGTTCGGCGATCAACAACCTGCTGACTGCACGTGAGAAGATGTTTGCTAACGAGAAGACCGTGGCTCAGGCGCAGAAGGCTTACGACATTTCGAACACCCGTTACAAGGCTGGTGCGGGCACGATCTTGGAGTTGAACTCGTCGGAGTTGTCGCTGACTCAGGCCAAGTTGAACTACTCGCAGGCTATCTATGACTACATTTCGGCAAAGGCCGACTACGACCAGATCGTGGGTAAAGAGGAATAATAACTAAAAAAGAAAGATAAATAGAGATGAAAAAGAATTTAGTATTGGCAACCGCCCTCGTTGCAGCATTGGCAATGGTAGGTTGCGGTGGCAAGAGCGAACAGAAAGTCGAGACGATCCAGCCCGAGAAGGTGCTGATCAAGACCGCAGAGGCAACTTCGGCAATGGTTGGTCAGTTGGTTGAGGTCTCGGCCAATATCCAGCCCTACAAGCAGAACTCGATCACGCCCGCAGTTCAGGGCGTACGCATCGATCGTATCTTGGTTGATGTGGGCGACTATGTATCGAAGGGTCAGCTGGTTGCTGCAATGGATCCCATTCAGTACAATCAGGCTAACACTCAGCTTTTGAATTTGGAGGCCGATCTGGCACGTATGACTCCGGTGTTCGAGGCCGGTGGTATCTCGGCTCAGCAGCTCGAAGCGATGAAGACTCAGGTGTCGGTGCAGCGTGATGTAGTGGCTAACTTGAAGAAGAATATCGAGTTGCGTTCGCCCATCTCGGGTGTTGTTACGGCTCGTAACGCTGAGGCTGGCGATATGTTTGCCAATATGCCCATCTTGCAGGTGATGCAGATCAATCCGTTGAAGATCACCGCCAGCATCTCGGAGAAATATTTCTCGAAGGTTAAGCTGAATATGCCCGTTGAGATCGCTACGGAGGTACTGCCCGATGAGAAGTTCACGGGTAAGGTGTCGTTGATCTATCCCGCTATGGATGCTGCTACTCGTACCTTCACGGTCGAGATTACCATCCCCAATGCTGGAAACAAGTTGCGTCCGGGTATGTTTGCTCGCGCAATCTTCAATCTAGGTGAGGTTGTGAGCGTGTTGGTTCCCGACGTAGCTGTTAAGCGTCAGGCGGGTACTGCTGAGCGTGCCGTATTCGTATTGAAGGAGGATGGTACGGTTGAGCGCCGTGTGGTTGAACTGGGTCGCCAGATCGAGAAGAACTATGTGATTCTGTCGGGTCTGAACGCAGGCGAGCAGGTGTCGGTAACGGGTCTGAGCAAGCTCGACGACGGTACAGCTGTTGAGGTTAGCAAATAATTTTTAGAGATAGGAGTGAAGTAATATGAAAATCTACGAATCAGCCGTTAGAAAGCCGGTATCGACCTGCCTGCTTTTCTTGGGTGTGATCATCTTCGGACTCTTCTCGTTGAGAAATCTGGCCATTGACCAGTATCCTGAGATGGACCCTCCTTATATTACGGTGGCAACAGTCTATGCCGGTGCTAATGCTGCCGATATCGAAACCAATATCACCCGAGTGTTGGAGGATCAGCTCAACTCGGTTGAGAATCTGAAAACGATCACTTCGACCTCGAAGGATAATGTGTCGATGATCACGCTCGAAATGGAGTGGGGCCCGGATCTGAACGAGGCGATGAACGACGTGCGCGACATCGTCAGCCGTACGCAGACGCTGTTGCCCGATGAGGTGGATTATCCTACCATTTTCAAGTTTAGTTCGTCGATGATGCCTGTAATGCTGCTCTCGGTTACGGCCGACGACAGCTACTATGCGATGGATAAGATTTTGGACGACCGTCTGGTGAATATATTGAACCGTGTGAATGGTATTGGTTCGGTGAGTGTCATAGGTCAGCCCGTGCGCGAGATTCAGGTCAATGTTGATCCCGAGAAGATCGAGGCATTTGGTCTGACAATCGAGACGATCGGCGGTATCATCGCGTCGGAGAATATCAATGTTCCTGCGGGTACGATGGATTTGGCAAGCGGAACTTACAACGTCAAGGCCGATGGTGAATTCTCGGATAGCGAGCAGTTGAAGCATTTGGTCGTTTCGAACCGCGGAGGTCGTGTCGTAAAGTTGGCGGATGTTGCCGAGGTTAAGGATACCATCCAGAAGATCACGATGGATACTCGTGCCAATGGTCGTCGTTCAGCGATGATTATGATCCAGAAGCAGTCGGGTGCCAATACCGTTGAGATCGTCAAGGATATTCAGGAGCGTCTGCCTGCAATCGAGGAGTCGCTACCTAATGATATCAAGATTGTTGAGATTATGAATGGTGCGACCGAGATTCAGAAGAGCATCAACTCGTTGGCCGAGACCGTGATGTTGGCATTCGTGTTTGTTATCATTGTGGTGATGGTCTTCTTGGGTCGCTGGCGTGCTACATTCATCATCTGTATGACCATCCCCATCTCGCTGGTAACGGCATTCATCTACCTATTTGCGTCGGGCTCGACACTGAACCTGATCTCGCTCTCGTCGTTGTCGATTGCGATCGGTATGGTGGTGGACGATGCGATTGTGGTATTGGAGAATATTACGACTCACATCGAGCGTGGTTCGAGCCCGAAGGAGGCTGCGATTTACGGTACCAATGAGGTTTGGTTGTCGGTTATCGCAACAACCTTGGTTGTTGTGGCTGTGTTTATGCCTCTGACTATGGTATCGGGTATGGCAGGTATCCTCTTCAAGGAGCTCGGTTGGATCGTTTCGATCGTGGTATGTATGTCAACCACTGCGGCAGTTACGCTGACCCCGATGTTGTCGGCCTATATTCTCTCGTCGGAGGGCGGTAAGCACGACTACAAGGGTGTGGGTGTGATCTACAAGCCTATCGATAAGTTCCTCGATTGGTTGGACGATGCCTATGCAACCTTGCTGGCTTGGTCGGTGCGCCATCGTTGGATGACGGTTGGAGCTTCGATGCTGCTGTTCGTGGTGTCGCTCGGTCTGTTGAAGAGCGTTCCGTTCGACTTTTTCCCTCCCTCGGATAATGCGCAGATTACAGCTACGATCGAAACCGAGCAGAACCTCTCGATGGAGTACACGAGCAAGATCGCTCGCCAGATCGACAGTATCATCTACGAGAAGTTCCCTGAGGTCGAGTTGGTGTCGGCACGTACGGGTCAAAGCTCGTCGAACAATGCTATGGCAGCGATGCAGAAGTCGGGTAGCAATATGATCAGCTACAACCTCCGTTTGCCCCGTTCGACCGAGCGTGAGCGTTCGATCTACGAGATTGCCGATCTGTGGCGTGCTGAGTTGGCTCAGATCCCCGAGATTACACAGTTTGTCGTTACGCCCGGTGGTAACAGCGGCGGCGGTATGGGCGGCGGTAGCAATGTCGAGATTAAGGTCTTTGGTTTCGATCTTGACAACTCGAATAGAGTGGCTATTGATCTCCAAAACAAGATATCGAAGGTTGCAGGTGTGCGTGATGCCGATCTGTCGCGCGATGACCTGCGTCCCGAATATAACGTAGTATTCGACCGCGAGAAGTTGGCTCTGCACGGTCTGAACAACGCTTCGGTAT
>JAZOMS010000263.1:0-16461 GCA_045654145.1 Alistipes sp.
CGCGTCAACGCAAAGTACCAATTGTAGTCGCCATCGTGGCCGTGGCGGAGCATAAACTCAGCTCCCTGACGAGCGCACTCCAACCACTCGGGGCGTATGCCCTCCTTGTTGCACATCATCGAGAAGAGCCACACCTCACGACCCTGCAACCACATAAATTTGTCGGTATCGAAGACCGAGCCATCGCGGTCGAGGCAGGTGAAATAGCCTCCATACTCCTTATCCTGCGAATGTTCCAACCAGAAAGGTAGCACACGCTCGTGCAACTCATCGTGATATTGTTGGATCAAAGCATCTATATTCTTCATTTTATTTATCGTATATTTAAGGTTAATCTTCAAAATCGTGATTGCTCATCCACTACCCTACTTCTCGCCCAAGAAGTATTCGCGGTAGCGATCGAACAGATGGTGCGCCGATGTGTAGCTCGACTGCGGAGAGAGGAAGTGCGAAAACTCGAATGTAATTGCCTTGTCGTAACCCGCACGTGCCGCAGCTTCAAGCTTCATACGCAACTTCTCGAATTTAATGGGTAAGAACTTGATCGGCATATCGCGATCAAAGGTTTCGGCATTGGTCCAGCACTCCATACCATAGCGATCGGCCAGACGCTTATTCACCTCGAAGAAGGCATCCAACTCGTCGTAGTCAATGTGCCCGTCTTGGAACGCAACGGCATCGACCGCCCCGTGGATACCGTCGAAGATCTCGTCCCACTCGCGTTCGTGATCAGCCACAGAAACAGCATCCTCCTTCGACAACGATGCCGAAGCAGCCATTACAGCCTTCTTGCCATCAATCCACGGCGAGATCAACGTCGGCAGACCTCCCGAAACAGCCTTGCAATGTTCGCCCTGCTCGCGGAAAGCCTCGATCACACCCTTCGTACGACGCGAGATCTCACCACTCAGGTACCAACCACCAAACGACTTATGGTGCTGACCATAGTTCTCCCACACTTCGTCGATGACATAACGGTTGTACTCCGTCTCCTTCGACATATCGCCCGTATCCCAATAGTGTCCCGAATCGTACAGACCGAAATAGAACTTCATTTCGTGCTTATCGGCCAAGCGCAAGAACATATCGAGCAGGTCGGTCGAGGGGGCATAGCAACCCTTGCCGATCAGATATTTCGATGGATAGGTAATAAATTTACGATATCCCGAACGAATCATAATCACCGTATCGATACCGATCGAGCGCATATGCTGAAAATCGGCATCCCACTCCTTCTCGCCCCAATTCTGATGCGGGATGTCGTGGCTGATCTCATCGAGAAATGTTCCAGTAATCTTCATTTTTGTTATCTATTTTTTAGGATTTCCAATAATAGCTTTTACGTGTGAGTGGATATGTAACTGCGATCACAAGCAGAGCAAACAGCACTCCGCGACCAAATGCGCACCACGGCCCAAGATTGGCAAATTTATCGACCAAAACCGAGAGCGACGTGAGTGTCAACACGGGTGTAAGCAGATAGCCCGATGCCGTATAAGCAAACATCGGATTGGCACCACAGGCCTCCAAAGCTCGCAGGCGCACGCCATAGCGACGCTCGAAGATCAAGGCGCAGACGATCACCATAATGGCCATCGCCGAGGTTGTAAAGTAATAGCTCAGTGTTGCGTGGTCCTTCTTGATACCGCCATCGAGTGGCTCGGTGATCAATCCGATAGCCAGCAGAGCGATCATCATAAGACACAGCGTGCGGTAAAGTCGTCCATCGTGGCTCGTGAGGTGATTGATCACCCATCCGATAGTGCAACACGAAACAGCCGAAACTGCCACTATAAGACCAATCTTACGCACAAACAAACCCCACAGCAACACCACAAAGAGCGCAACTAACTGCACCACAAGTAGCGTCAGTCGCACCCCTTCGCCCGACTTCTCGTTCTCCGTAGACGGGAGTTGCAGATGGGCGTAGATCACATCTCCGATGATAGTACCCGTGAGCACCACACAGAGATATTTCAGATACTCGAAACGGAGCAGCCACTCCGCAGGCGAGAGTTGCCACAACCATTGACACCACGACCCATCGACAGCCGAGGCCGTTTTGAGCATAGCTACCGCTGCGATGATCACCACGCGTGCCATTATGCTCCTGCGCGTCGCCCACCAAAGTAGTGTGCCAAACAGAGCCATCGAGGCCAAGATCAGAATGATTACATCGCTTCGATAGAGCGACACCTCGACTCCGAACAGCGGTTTGTACAGCATCGTCGCCACAATGAGCAGCGCAAAGCCCGTCCAATTGAGTATCGTATTTTTGCGTTTTTCGAGATTAGGCACACGAACGAACATCGCAAAGAAGAGCGCCCAAATAGTCAGCATAACAAGCGAAGCTGCCCACGGCTGCAAAGTCGTGAGCACCCCCATACGTGTATTTCCCAAGATGATGGCAAACGAGGCCAACCATACAAAACGGTGCAGAGCCGACCCCGCGACCTGTAATGTTGTCGTTCCTCGCTCCTCTCTGCGACGCAATGCAAAGGGCATCGCCGCACCCATCGAAATCAGAAAGAACGGGAAGACCAGATCGACCCACGTGATGCCAGCCACATCGGGATTGAAGACGAAAGTCGGTGGCGGCACCTGAGCGTGGAACATAAATGCAGGTAACTCCACATTCCAAAACATCTGCCCCGAGACTACCATTCCGATAATGGCCCAAGCTCGCAAAAGATCTATTGCCGCAACTCGTTTCATCGTCTGTTCAAAAAAATTACTTTCGCAGATATTTCATCTTTTTCAGATAATCAGCCCACATAATGTAGGCCTCAGCGTGTAGATGGATTCCATCTTTGGTCAGTTCCTCTCGCAACTCACCCTTCTCGTTATGCATCAAAGGTGTAAGGTCAACCCACGTTGCCAACCCCTCGTCGCACATCTTGCGCAAATAGTCGTTCAAAGCGTGCGTTAGAGCCTGCTTATTCTTAGCGTACGGATACGCCAGCACATCGTTGTTAGGTGTGATGACACTTTGCAAATAGACCTCACACGTAGGCACCTGCTCGCGCACCATCTCCAACATCTTGCGAATATTGGCAGCCACCACCTCGATTGGACGATTGTCCGAGATGTCATTGACACCCGCCATCAGGAAGATCTTGCGGGGCGAGGCCTCCAAAATCTCAGGCAGACGAGCCAACATACCGAGTGTATGATCGCCACCAATACCAAGGTTGACGATACCCTTCTCTTTCGAGAGATAGTTCCACCAGCCCTGCTCGGTCAAACTATCACCCATCCATACGATTGCACCGTTTGGCATACCCGCCTTACGGTGGGCAGCCAAACGGCAATCATAGTAATCACCAAATCCCGATTGTGCCATCAACGGGCACACGGTGATCAGTGCAAATAATGTAACGATCCAACGTCTCATTAGATCAACGTTTTATGTAAGATTACAGACTCTCCTTCACCTGATCGATACCAGCCTTAGCATAATTCCACGTGCCAGCCTTCTTCAAATGGATCATATCGAAAAGGAAGTAACCATTGCAAGCATCGTAGCAAGCCTTCACCGAGTTGGTGATCGCCTCATACTCCTGTGCGTCAGTGTACTTGTCTTCGTAGTCCCAGTTACCAACATCGGGACCGCCGCAAACAAGCGGACACGCATTTGCAGTATACTTCATAGCCAGCGAGCAGAAACCCTGCATAGTCCACTCCGAGGTACCATATACACTGCCCGGCGATGCGTAAGCACCGATCAGCATATGATCCATCAGGTCAGCATAACCGAAGTTCATATACTCCTTCGTAGCCCAGCGCGAGAACGATGCCGAGGTGTCGAACGAGGGGCTTGCCCAGTTTACACCTACATCGTAATAGGTGCTATACCAACCACCTACATATACACCGAACTTCACTGCACCATTCACGCTATGAACAGCCTCCTCGGCCTTAGTCATAAAGTCGTGGATAGTCTTAGCGCGGAACTCCAACCACTTCTTCAAGTGCTTGTGCTGGTAGGGCATATCGGCGTTAATCGTACCCGTAAAGCCTGCGGGCAGAACATCCTTATTGAAATCAACCTCCTCGCCTACATACTCCTCAAACTCCTCAATAGTTGACTCCGAGCAGTCACTCATCATCGAGTCGAAACGACCACGGTCCAGAATGATACCGTCCAAATCGCGATATGCTGCAAGATCCTTCAACAGATCGATAATATATGCCTGCACATCAGCATTGTGAGGATTGAAAAAGAAGGTAGTCTCGTCCGAATCGAGCGTATTGACAAAACCATTCTTCGTGTTGAGCACCGTTGCCCACTCCTTCTTCGAAGCGTCGCGCAACAGCACACCAGCCTCGCCGAGGTTCGAGGTGTTACCTCCTACCATCGTATTGAAACCTGCGTGAACGCGCAGACCCAACTCATGGCCCATCTCGATGATTGCACCGAGGTAGTCCCACTCAGCTGTTCGCTCATACTTAGCATAGCCCGTCGAGCCCCAAGCACGGAGCCAAGCAACCTGCTGGCACTTATCGGTCTTGAACAATACGTCGCCATTCGTAGGACGAACATCAACCACAATATCCGTAAAGCCCGTCTCCTTAGCCAGCGTCAGATCTCGACGGATATTCTCCTGACTATTAGCGAAATCGGGGAAATTAGCCGCAGCATCAATCCAGATATACATCGGATTGGTCGCAGGACCTTCGGGAGTCGAGGGTGCGGGAGCAATAGTAGTTGCCATCTTGATTGCACTCACTGCCACGCGGTCGCCCTTGCGAACTGCTGCATAGACATTGTACGAGGTCTCATCATACAGACCCTCAGCACGATAGGTACCTGCCTCGGCTGCATTAACCGCCGTACCGAGCGAGATAACCTCACCAGCTGTCAGCTGAGTGTCGTCATCATCGGTCTCGATGCAATAGAACGAGCACTCCTCAGCATTGACCGGTGTAACGGTGAACTCCAAAGCATTATACTCAGCCGATACGGGAGTAACCGTAACAGCAGGCATAGGCTCTACATCGGGACGTGCCGGATAGTCGTACACCAGATCCTTATCTTCGGTACAAGCAGCCAGCGCGGCTACCATACCAATACATAACAGAAATTTTTTCATCGTTTAGTTCATTTTGCGTTTAATTGGCACCCATAGCCCCGATCAAGGGGCTATGGGTTTCATTGTTGGTTACTGAGCGATACAGTCGAACTGGATACAACCTACGTAACCGTTGCAGAACATAAAGTATGCATACATAAAGTAACCGTCCTCAGTTACGTGCAACTTAACGTCCTGAATTGCATTGCCATTAGTTCCATCGTTAGCGCGACCACCGTAGATACCGTAACCGCCCTCGCCACGATCCAAGCCGTAGACTACGCAGTCGGGATCAAGCGATGCATCCAACTCCAACGAGCCAGAGAAGGTCTGAGGATACTTAGCCTCCATAACCCACATACCACCAGCTACACCCCAAGTGAAGAAGGTCTCCATCGTTGCTGCAACATAGTTCAAACCATTGAACGGAACAGCATCGACAGCCTTCATACCCTCGTTGCCGGTCAGCACACCGTGAACGTAGCTCTGTGCAGTGTTGGTTGCGCCATCGACCCAAGTCAACTGGTTCATCGAGTAACCCACTGCCATAAAGTCAGCCGTAGCGTCGGTACCCAAGCGGATTGCATCACCGTTGGTCCAACCGCCTGCACCTGAAATCTGGCACCAGTAGGGCTGCATATCAACCGTCTGACCACCCTTAACGGTCCAAGTCAGCGTCGAGGTCGAGCCCGTCGAGGTCCAACCGCAGTAAGCAGCCTGTACAGTAGCGTCGCCATAAACGTCGCCCCATACCGAGATGTGGTCGCCATAGACATCGGCCGTAGCGTACTCGATAAACAGCTCAGGAGTCGAGTTGATATCGCGCATACGCCATACGCGGAATACACCACCATCATCGGGCACACGGTTGTTGATCACGATGTGGCCCTTGTGGTCCGAAGTCATATAGTAGTTCGAGGTTGCACCCTTGATTGCGCCGAGCGACATAGTACCAATCGTAGTACCCTTCTTAGCATCGAGCACAATGGGATCCTCACCACGAGTATTCAAAATCAGATAGTCGTCCGTAACAGCGATACCCGTAGTCATATCGAGCTTCGTTACACCAGCAGCCGACAACTTGGTAGCCCAAAGCATCTTGCCGCTCTCGGGACGGATACCCTCCTCGACACGTGCAGGCTCGGTCTGCTGCAAGGTCCACTCACGGCTGGTTACACCATCCTGAGCGATCACCGTGAATGTCTTGGGCTCGCCCGGCGAGCACCAGAAAGCGGTGGTTGCAGGATCGGGGACGATTCTTGCGTGAGGCGACAGAACTACCTCACCAAAGACATTCTGTAACTGCTCGAAGTAGATCAGCGAAGCCGTTCCGCTCGCCTTGTCGATCACTGCCGAAAGACCCAGCGAGGGGATTGCAAAGCTCTCGATATCGCAAGCCGAGCTCTTAGCCAGCGCAGCCTTGATCGTCCATTCGCTCTGCTCCTTCTTCTGGTCAGTCAGCGTTACTTTGTAGGTCTGGGTCAGGTCGATCGTAGTCAGTTTCGGCTCCAACGTTGCATTATCGTCAAGATTGAACTGCACCCAAACCTTCTTATAATCCTCCAATTTCTGTACGTTGTTCGACTCAACGGGCAGCGTATAGGGCACCTGAATTGTGATTACACGCTTCTCGTAGTCGATCTTACTCGTGAAGCCCGTAGCATCAGCCGTATGATAGCCGTCCCAAGTGGGATAGACCGTCAGGTTATTGATGCCCTTGTTGGCCTCTGCCGGAAGCAGCACCTCCGGCTCTTGGCACGCCGCGAACGAAAGCACGACGGCCAATAATGTCCAAAATATACTCTTTTTCATAGTCGTCGCTTATTAGAAATTCCACTCGGGGAACTGATCAATTGCCTTATTGTTACGCAACTCTGTATCGGGAATCGGCAGACGATACATACGGCTGAGGAACTTGCGATCCTGACCATCAGCATCAACATACTGATAGCGGTAGCCCGAACCCTCCTTAGTGATCTTCATACCGTGAACGCGATAGCCGGTGTAAGCCTGCTCCGAGAGCTTCCAGCGGCGCATATCCCACCACAGATGACCCTCGTAAGCCAACTCGATCTTACGCTCGTGAACGAGTGCCTCGAAAACTGCATCACCCGTCAACGACAGATCAGTCGGCAGACCAACGCGATCGCGCACCTGAGCGATATAGCCCATTGCAACAGCGTCGTTACCAAGCTCATACTCAGCCTCAGCCAAGTTCAGCAGCACCTCAGCCAAACGGATCTCAACCCAAGCCGAGGTCGATGCTACGTTCGTCAGGTCGGTATTCGACTCCTGACGGAACTTACGCATATAGTAACCCGTTACGGTCTTGCCGTAGGGATAAGGCTCAACGCCATAATCTACATAAGTACCATACGTACCATCAACGCAGCACTCCAACTCAACGCCCTTCCACTGAGCACCGTTGTAGAGGATTGTAGCAGCGAAGCGGGGTTCGAGCTTCTCGTAGGGAGGATACTCCGTAGTACCCTCAGCCGAATGCCACTTGGTCCAATCGACCTTCGAGCCATCCTTAGCCTCGTAGCTCTCGACCATCTCCTGCGTGGGAGCAGCACCACCTGCGGTAGTGTACTCGTTGTACATACACATATAGCGATCCCAATAGTGGTTCGGACCGGTTACCAGATAGTTGAACTCCAAGATCGACTCCGAGTTGCCACCAGCCGTAGCAGCCTCATAGGTCGAGGCCAGCTGATAACCCAACTCCAAGACCTTCTCACCCGCCATCTTAGCATCATCCCAACGCTCGGCATAGATCATTGCGCGCGACAACATTGCGTATGCAGCACCCTTAGTTACACGACCCGTGTTCTGAGCATTCCACTCCTTGGGCAGGTTCTCAGCTGCAAACATCAACTCGTCGTAGATATACTGCCAAGTCTCCTTAGCCGAAGTCAGCGGAGTATCCTTAACGGTCTCGGCCAGAGTCTTGAAGATGATCACCTCACCACCGTGGCGCTTAGCCAACTGGAAATAGAGGAATGCACGGAAGAAACGAGCCTGAGCCTCATAGAGGGTATTAACCTCGTCCGAGTAGGTCGAGTAGTTCTCCATTGCTGCCAAGAACTCATTGACACGACGAATACGCGTGTAGGTGTTGGCCCAGCAATCGAGCATACTACCATTGCTCGACATCGTTTCGGGGGTAAATACATAGTGATTCGAATCACCTGCACGGTTACCCAAAATCGGGCTACCATACTTAAATGTTTCGGTCAGACCCTCGGTCAAGTTACCCTGGAACTGCTGATCACCGAACTGACCGTAAATCGAGATGTATTCGTAGAAATTGTTAATATACAAATCGGTAGCAGCCTGCGACTCCCAAGCAGCCTTATCCGACACACGATCGGGAGGCGTGAGATCCAACCAGTCGTTACAACTCACCAATCCGAGAGCTGCGAACAACACGAGCAAGCTAAAAATTCTCTTTTTCATAGTTTTCAAAATTTTCGGATTAGAGTGTAATGTTCAAACCAACCGACATCACGCGCTGCTGCGGGTAGTAACCGTTGTTAACACTCGGCAGCTCGGGGTCGATGTTATACTTAGTCAAGTGGCTCAGAGTAAAGAGGTTCGAACCCTCAACATAGATACGCAAGTTCTTGATACCGATCTTGTTCATCCACTTCGAGGGGAACGTGTAACCCAACTGAGCGGTCTTCAAGCGCAGGTAATCACCCGGACGATACCAGTGAGTCGAAGAGTGAGCATTGTGCGAGCTCGAAGCCAACGACAGACGCGGGAAGTATGCGTCGGGGTTCTCGGGAGTCCACGAGTTCAGAACCAAGTAGAGCGGCGTATTACCATCGTGGTAGAAGGGCTTGGTCATCGACGTATTGTCCATAATACCACCATCATAAACACCCGTCAGTGCGATGGTCGAACCGATTGCGCCCTGTACCAAGAAGTTCAGATCAAGACCCTTCCACGCCAAGTTGAACGCCAAACCACCCGTAAATTTGGGATAGACACTCGTACCTACATAACCACGGTCCTGCTCATACGAGATCTTACCATCACCATTGCGGTCGATGTACTTGATATCACCCACGCGAACGGGCTTACCAACCATCGTAGGCGAGTTCTCAACATCTGCCTGATCCTTATACAGACCGTCAGCGATGAAACCGATCACCGAACCAACCTCCTTACCGGTCAGCTTCTGGTAGTCGGGAGCGTTAGCTGCATCGCCTGCATAGAGCAACCAACGACGCTTAGCGTACGAACCCATCAACTTGATACCATACGAGAAGTCGCCACTGCGGCTGCGATAGTTGTGCGACAAGGTCAGATCGAAACCGCGAACGTCCTGCTTGTTCTTGTTCTCCCAAGCGGGGAAGTAACCACCAACCGAGGGAGGATACGAACCCGATGCGCTCGACAACATATCATATTTATAGGTGTAGAATACGTCAGCCTCAACACCGAGCAGACCACCCCAGAACGTTGCATCGACACCGATGTTGTAGTTCAAGTTCTTCTCCCACGAGATGTTGGGGTTAGCCACCGACGAGGTGTAGATGCTCTGCTGACCCTGACCACCGATTACTACCGAGTTACCATCCGAGATATCCATCGAGCTCAGATACTGGAATGCGCTGACTGCCGAAGTACCGGTCAGACCGACACCGGCACGCAATTTCAGGTTATCAACCCAATCAGCACCGAACCAACGCTCCTCCGAGATACGCCAACCTGCCGACGCTGCGGGGAAGAAGCCCCAGCGCGAACCGTTCATACCCGAGAAGAGGTAGGTACCATCGTAACGACCCGAGAGTTCGAGGTACATACGATCGTCGTAGTCGTAGTTGACACGAGCCACGAAACCAACCTGACGCGAGTGCGAGCTCATACCACCAATCGCACGCTTGTCGCTCGACTGATCACCGAAGTTCAACTCGGGCAGATTCTCGAACAACAGATCGTAGGTACGACCATAGTGGTTGTTGCTGCGATGGTCGCGAGTCTCCATCAGAACCAATGCAGCGATGCGGTGATCCTGGCAGAAGGTCTTGTCATACGACAGCGAGCTCTGAGTAATACCATAGTAGGTGTAGTACGAAGCCTCCTGCAACGAGTTCTCCGAGCCCAGACCCGAATAGGTTTGGTTCACCGTATAGTTGATCTTGTTGATGTAACCATTCTCATCATACGAGAAGCTACCCAAAGCCATCTCATAGGGAGTCGAGAACGACTTGGTGTGCTGGAAGGTCATATCGTACGATGCGAAGAACTTAGCCGACAGGCCCTTAACCCAAGGCACATCCCAACGCAACGAGATATTGGGCTGGATGTAGGTAGCGCGGCTCTTGTAGGTACCCGACTCCAAGTAAGCAGCTACGGGGTTAACCGTTGCCGATGCAGTCGAGGTTGCGGTATGATACTCAACACCGTCGATCATAACCTTTTCGGGTACGTAGGGGTGAACACGCATAGCCTGCTGAGCTACGTTGTTCCAAGCCGACGGATCTGCCGAGTAGGTCGGCTGGTCGTGATTCTGAATACGTCCTGCAACACCCACATCGAGCGTAAGGCTCTTAGCGATCTTTGCCGAGAGGTTAACACGAGCGGTATAACGACGGAAGTTGAAGTTCTCAACGTTACCCTTTTGGTCGAACATACCCACCGAAGTAAAGTAGTTCATACGGTCGTTACCACCATTAGCCGAAACCGTGTGCGACATATTTGTACCTACACCGAAGACCTTGTCATACCAATTGGTGTTACCCCAACCGTCCTCGCCTGCCAGCATCTTCTGCACGATGTCTGCTGTGAAGATCGGCTGCTGACCATCAAGTTCCAGCGCCTTATTGTACCAATAAGCATAAGCGGGACCGTCCAACAACTCCATCGGATTAGCATTCGAGCTAACACCATAGTTACCCTTGTACGAAATGGTCGATTCGCCATTCTGACCGCGCTTGGTCGTAACGATAATTACCGTATTACCATCCAGACCGTAAACCGCAGCTGCCGAAGCATCTTTCAGGATCGAGATCGACTCGATATCCTCAGGGTTGATCTGGTTGATATCACGGGGTACACCATCTACGATGTAGAGAGCCGACTGACCACGTACCATAATCGACGAGCCGTCAGCACCAGGCTGACCCGACGACTGCACTGCCGTTACACCCGACACACGACCCGCCAACATATTGGTTACGTCGCCCACAGGTGCCTTTTCGAGCTCTTTACCCGAGATCTGTGAAATCGAGGCGGTTACCGAAGCCTTCTTCTGCACACCGTAACCTACGACCACAACGTCTTCGATCATCTCAGCGTCATTTTTGAGCTCCACCACCAAATTCGACACGCCCGTTACGGGAACATTAACAGTCTGCATTCCGATATACGAAATCTGCAATACCGCTCCCTTTTTGACGTTTTGAAGTGTAAACAGACCGTTGATGTCGGTTGAGGTAGCGTTCTGCGTACCTGCCTCAACAACCGTAGCGCCGGCAAGAGGGGCGCCCTTTTCATCAACGACAGTTCCCTTGATAGCGCTTTGCGCCCAAGCCATACTCGGACACAAAACCACGAAGAGCAGACAGAGGACCGACAGCACGCGGCTCATCAGACCCACTCCCCTTCTTGTTTGGGATAAATGTTTCATAAGTTATTGATTTTTAAGTTTGTAATTTATCTTCGTTACTCCTCTACGACCTTCATATTCTCTTCGAGCAGATCCCACCAATCACGATTGACGATGTGAACCAAGTCGAAGATCATCAGACCGCCCTCGCAGCTCTTCATCACCTGACGAACAGCCTTAGCAAACTGCTCAGCGTCCTGCTTATACTGATCAACATAGAGCGAACCTGCCACGGGAACAACGCCGCAAGTGATTGCCTGAGCCAACTCTGCACCACCCTCAACCGAGTAGCAGTAGGTCAGATCGTTGGGATCCATACCCGACTCACCGCGCTCACCAATTACACGACCCTGAGCTGCATCAACCTCATCCTTAGTTACCAATGTGTAGTAAAGACCGGTCATATAGATGTCAAGCAGGTCGGCATAGCCCGTCTTGTAGTAAGTCTCCGTAGCCCAATCGGGATAACGCTCCGAGGGGTCATACTGCGTACTTGCCCAATTCACGCCCAGCTGGTAGTAGGTCGGATACCACGCACCCGTATAGTCGCCAATCAAAATGTTGGGATTCACAGCGTGGATCGCCTCGTGAGCCTCCTCGACAAACGACTTGATTACCGTTGCACGCCACTCAACCCACTCCTTGAAATACTTCGAGTGCTTCATATTACCATCTTCCCAATAGATAATATCTTCGGGATATTTTTCGAGTTTCAGACCGCTCCACTCCTCGAACTGCTGACGCGAAAGCTCCGAGAAATCCGAAGTGATGTTGTCGTAACGCAGGCGGTCGAAGATGATACCATCGGCATCGGGATAACGCTCAACGAACTCAACCAAGATATCCTTCTGGTACTCGCGAACCTCAGGATTCGAGGGATTGAGCATACCGTTGTAGTTGGTCTTGATCTCGCTGATGGGTACCAACGAGCCATCGGGACGATAGACAATCGACTGCCACTCAGGGTGCTCATTGTAGATAATACCACGATTAAAGAAATTGTGCCCACCGGCAAAGATATTGAGCGAGCCGTGCACACGCATACCGCGCTTGTGGCCCTCGTCGATGAAGTGGCGCATCATATCATACTCGCGCGAGCGCACCGTACCCTCAAACTCGCCCATATAGGGAGCGTACTTACTATCGTAGAGCGTCTCGCCCATAATCGACTTCACGTCAACTACGATGTCGGTAATACCGATCGACTGCATCTTCTCGGTGTAGTAAGCAATCGAGTCGAGCGTGCTCATACGCTCGAAATTAGCCTCGCAATCTACCCACATATAGACCGGCTTCTGCGCAACAGTCTGCTCTGCTGCGGGAGCGCAACTACCGAGTGCGAAGAGCATCGCCACGGCTACGGCCAACTGCATAAATAGATCTCTTTTCATAATTGTCTATACCTATATTATATATACGTATTTATTCAACCTCCGAAAGCACAACTACGGTCGGAACAGCACGCTGGCTACCATCGCTCGGCGAGTTGTAAACCTGACCATCGTAGCCTACGATTGCCGACGAACCGCCACCGTCCAAATTGATAGCGAACTCCATACCTGCCTCAACGAAGATCTCAGCCATTTCGCTCAGCGTCAAACCGTTCGAGCCATTCTGACCACGGCCGTCGCATACCAACAACATCAACTTGCCGTCCTTCGTACCACCAATTGCCGTACGAGGCTGACGCGAAGTACCTGCGGTACCACCCGTATCCATAATCTCGCGATAGTAGTAGTCCATCGCAACGTTCTTACCCTTGTATACCAGCATCGGGCCACCACCGATAGCCTGCTGTGGCTCCCAAAGCATTGCACCTGCGGTCGATGCAGTAGGAGGTGCAGACATATAGGTCTGAGTCAACTCGTTATTGTCAAGCGGCGAAGGGAACGAATAGGGCAGATTATTGATGCAATAGACCCAAGTAGCCTCGAACGAGCCATCGGCCATCTGACCAAATGCAGCACGTACGGGGTAAGCAATGATCTGCTCGCCATTAACAGTCGGATAAGCCAACTCGGTAGCGATCGACTTTACCTCACCATCGCTCACGCAGAGGCTCAACGAAGCACCATCCCAGAAGTAACCACCATTGGTAGCAACATAGGGAACACCCTTACCGAAGCTTACAAACTCCGAGAACGCAGCGGTCGGAGTCGCAGCGGGGTCGAGCAATGTCGGAGCGAAACGCAACTTGCCGTTAGCCTTCAAATCAGCCTTTGCGATGTAGCCCTTAGCTACGCCACCATCCTCGAAATTACGAACGAATGGCTCGAAGCTCATCTTCTTGGGGTAGTTAGTCTCGGGAGCATCGCTGGCCGTGATGATCGTTACGGGAACGCAAACCGATCCTCTGACCTCATCCTTAGCGGCTGCAACGAACGTATAAGCCGTAGCGGGATTCAGTCCGTCGATCTTCACATCGACCTTATCGCCCTCGATGGGAGTGCCATCAGCAAATACCTGATCCATTGTCTTGCTCAGCGTTTCGCCCTCGGCGTAAACGTAAGCGCACTCGTCAGCATAGTAGGTGCTGAAACGAACAATGATGTAGTCCGTACCCTTCTCAACCGGCATAATAGCCACGGTCGGAGTAGTTTCGGGTGTCGGGAAAACATACTGCGGGGTGTGATCCTGCTCACAACTGATACTGAGGCTCATAGAGAGCAACAACATCATCAAAACGAATAATTTTTTCATTCTATCGGATTATTATAGTTATATTCTTGCGCTAAATTAAATAAAATTATTCAGACTGCAAATTTTTTAAATAAATTTTAAGAAGATGTCTTCTAGCCAAATTGCCTACAACCAACTAATACACAGCGCATTATATCAATTTTCAGCACAAAATTAAAAATAAAATATTTTCACGAACTATTTTTAGCCTCAGCGAAACATATCATTTAGCCCGTTTTTCACCTCGGCCACAACAAAAAAAGCTACCCCCTCAAAAGAGGGAGCAGCATTCTACTTTTCGGACGGTTCTCAACCGCTATTTGCTCTCCTGCGGATCAGGATAGGTGAAGGGCAGGAACCACGTCAGCACGAATGCGGGGATCGCGCTCACCAATGCCCACAAGAAGAACTTCTCGTAACCGATTGCATCACTGATTACGCCCGAAACCATACCAGGCAGCATCACTCCCAAGTTAGCCAAAGCCGAACCGAAAGCGTAGTGTGCCATCTGGTGCTTGCCAGGCGCAACCTGCTGCATAATGAACAGCGTAAGACCCACGAAACCAAAGCCATAGCTAAAATACTCGAAGACAATCGCACCGCAAACCAACAACGCACTATCGGGCTGATAGAGAGCCAGCAGAGCATAGACTACGAAAGGAATATTGAAGATGCAACAGAGCGGGAAAATCGCCTTTTTCAGACCTCGCCACGAGATGAAATAGCCACCCAAAATCGAACCGATGATGAACGCCACAACACCAAAAGTACCGTAGTAAAGACCGATCTCATCCTTTGTCAGACCCAAGCCCTGAACAGCCGTATCGGCCTTCAAGAAGAGGGGTACAATCTTGATTACCAGACCCTCTGTAAATCGGTAGAAGACGATCCACGCGATGTAGATCCAAATATACTTCTTCTGAAAGAACTGTGCGATCACACTCCACGTTTCGCGCATAGTTTCGCCAAACGAGCTATGCTTCGTAGCCTCAGCTCCACCCGTAGGCAACACTCGCCAATGGTAGAGTCCCAGCACCGTCAACAATACGCCACACAGCAGCATAATCACCACCCAAGCGTAAAGGACGCCAACCTTATCTTCCAGTACACCAGCAAGATAGACCAAGCCACCCATTGCAGTTACCTTAGCTAAGTTGTAGAACGCACCCTGCCAGCCAACAAACTGAGCCTGCTGCGTCTTGTTCAGCTCGGTGATATAGACACCATCGAGTGCGATATCGTGCGTCGCACCACTAAACGCCAGCACCGTCATAATCGCCACGACATAGGGGAAGAAGTTGGGCAGCGGCAGAGCCATTGCAATGAGAGCCAACGAGATACCCGACACAAGCTGAGTGGTTACAACGAAAAATTTCTTGGTTCGATACATCTCCATCAGAGGGCTCCAAAACGGTTTGAGCGACCACGGCAGGATTAGCAGCGAGGTCCAAAAGGCCACCTGAGCATCCGAAATGCCGAAATCATTAAACATCAAGGGCGCAACGAGGTTGATCAGAATCAACGGCAAACCCATCGCAAAATAGGCCGAGGGGACCCACCATAACGGAGATTTTTTAGTTTGTGTTTGTTCCATTTTTTCTATTATTTTTTTGAGTTTATTTACTGTTCTTTTGGTCGAATTATAATCCCAATGTTTTGTTGCGAGTGATAGCACAAATACCGATTAGACCTGCCAACTCTCCTAACTTTGACACCTTAATCGCAGTATCCTTCGATACGAAATTCAGAGCATATTTATTGATCGCACTCTTGATCGGTAACAGCAGATAATCCTTTGCCTCACAAAGCGTTCCTCCCAAAATAATCACTTCTGGATTGAACATATTGATCAAACCTGCAATGGCACGTCCGAGCGACGATCCGATCTGCTCCATCACCTCGATAGCCAACATATCCTCCTTGGCCAAAACGTCGAGAATATCAGCCAGCATAATCTGCTTACCACTCTCAAAGTGTTTCGAAAGCATCGAGATATTTCCCTGCTTCAACTTGTCAACAAATTGACGATGTGCCGCCCAGCCCGACACCTCCGTTTCAAGACAGCCACGCTTACCGCACGAGCAGATAATC
>JAZOMS010000264.1:0-15523 GCA_045654145.1 Alistipes sp.
GAATCTTCTCACCCGACGGACCGCAGATATTTCGCTCGTCGATAGCGCGGTGGATCGACGCCACCTGCTCCAACGACAACTCGCGCGCCAGCACCGCAACATCAGCCCACTGCGCATAGAACTCCAACGCCTCGCTATTCGAGATATTGAGCTGGGTCGAGAGGTGGATCTCCACACCACGCTGACGGGCATAGAGAATCACCGATTGGTCTGCCGCAATGATGGCATCGACCTTGGCCACTGCCGCACGATCGACCACAGCGTGCATCTGCTCAATCTCGTTGTCGTAGATTATGGTATTGACTGTGAGATAGGCCTTTACGCTCGCCTTGTGAGCGATCGCAACAATCTGATCCAAGTCGTCGAGGGTGAAATTCGCCGCCGATGCCGCACGCATATTGAGCGCACCAACGCCGAAATAGACCGAATCGGCACCCGCCTCGATCGCTGCCAGCAACGACTCGTAAGAGCCTGCTGGCGCCATTATTTCGATATCTGAACGTTTAATCATAGATGTTTTCCATTACTATTTTTTGCGACCCACCAAACTCTGGGCGAACTCGCGCATCTGAGCCGTACGCTCAGCAGGAACACTCAGCGAGTCAAGCGCCTCCAAAGCACGACCGAAATGGAACTTAATACGCTGCTCGGTCGCCGTACGCACATCCGCCTTGTCGAATAGTTCGCGCGCACGCTCGATCTTCTGCTCCGGCAGTAGCGATTCGCGCTGGTGCAACGAAGCCAACTCACGTCGCTCGCACTCGTCGAGAGCATTGAGCGCCGAGATCATCAGGAAGGTCTTCTTGCCTTCGAGAATATCTCCACCGATCGCCTTACCCAATTGAGCCTCAGTGCCATAGCTATCCAGCAGATCGTCCTGCAATTGGAATGCCAGACCCAACTCATCGGCAAATCGTGTGATGCGATCCAGATCCTCGTCCGACGCACCGCCAACCATTGCGCCCATCCGTGCCGCACCTGCCAACAGCACTGCCGTTTTGAGGTCGATCATACGGATATACTCATCAATCGCCACCTCATCGCGCTGCTCGAAATCCATATCATACTGCTGACCCTCAAACACCTGCATTGCCGTCGAGTTGAAGACATTGAACAGTTGCGGCAACAGCTCGGTCGGAGCATTTTCGAGCAGTTGGTAGGCATAGACGATCATTGCGTCGCCCGACAGAATTGCGATATTCTGGTTCCACTTGCGGAATACCGAGGGCTTGCCACGACGGATCGGAGCGTTGTCCATAATATCGTCGTGCAGCAGCGTGAAGTTGTGGAAGAACTCGACAGCCGCCGCACAAGGCATAGCCTCCTCGACCGCGTCCGAGAAGATACCACACGCAAGCAGCGCCAGCATCGGGCGCAGTCGCTTACCCCCCTGCTCCATCGAGTAGCTGATCGGGGCATAGAGTTGTGCGGGTTCGCCTTTGAGTTCAGATTGAGCGAGGTAGTTCTCGACGCTTTGCAGCAGCGCAGAAAGTGATTTCTGTTCCATAGTTGGATCGGCAATTTTCGTTATTTTATGCAAAGATAGCGTCAAATTTTCGAAATTTATTGGCAAACCGTAAAATTTGTACTACATTTGATGATTAAATAATTTAAAAACAATAAAAATAGATAACATTATGAAAAAACTTGCAATTGGTATTGACATCGGCGGCACCAATACCGCCTTTGGTCTGGTCGATGAGAATGGCGACATCTTCGCCGAATCGGTTATCTCGACCGAAAGATATAAGTATTTCTCGGACTACCCGCAGTACATCACCAAGCTGTGCGAGGCGATGCACGCATTGTGCGACAGCGTTTCGTTCGAGTTCGAGCTGATCGGCATCGGCATCGGTGCTCCCAATGCTAACTTCCATACGGGCGAGATCGTAACCCCCGCAAACCTCTGGAAATTCTCTCCCGAGGAGAGCGATCCGCGCGAGGAGCGTCGTGTGTTCCACATCGCCAAGGATATCGCTGCTAAGTTCAATGGCGTGAAGGTGGCTGTAACCAACGATGCAAATGCCGCTACGATCGGTGAGATGGTCTTCGGTAGCGCTAAGGGTGTTAAGGATTTCTTGATGGTAACCCTCGGCACAGGTCTTGGTAGCGGTTTCGTAGCCAATGGCGAGATGATCTACGGCCACGACGGTTTCGCAGGCGAGTTGGGTCATATCATCGTCGAGCGCGACGGTCGCGAGTGCGGTTGCGGTCGCAAGGGCTGTCTGGAAACCTACGTATCGGCTACGGGTATCAAGCGCACGGTCTATGAACTGTTGGCTACAAGCAATGCACCGAGCGAATTGCGCGACATCGCGTTCAAGGATTTCGAGGCAGTGATGGTTTCGACCGCTGCTAAGCACGGCGACCCCATCGCATTGGAGGCATTCCGCTACACGGGCGAGAAGCTGGGTCGTGCATTGGCTGACGTAGTGGCTCTCACCGCTCCGAAACTGATCGTGCTGTTCGGTGGTCTGGCTAAGGCTGGCGAGTTGATCTTCGAGCCCACCAAGCGCTATATGGAGGAGTCGATGTTGTCGCTCTGGAAGAACAAGGTCGAGATCGTTCCGTCGAGCATTCAGGATAAGAACGTGGCAATTATGGGTGCTGCGGCTCTGATCTGGCAGAACGCCTAAACGATTGACAATAGGCACTTTCCGATCGGCGGACGAAGTAAGCCGCCGCTCGGGGAGTATGCCAAAGTGTTACACTGATTAATCATCAAACTTGAACGCGAAAATTCATAACCTACTACGGGTCATTGGCTTTGTGCTGTTCTGCGCATTTGTCGGCATCACGATCGACGCAAATGTGCGCTACGACAGTGTCGAGTTGCGCTCTACGATCGAGCAAGAGCAACTGACCGAGCACGATGGACGCGAGGCGATGCATCTGGCCATCGAGAATTGTTCGCGTTTCATAGCACCACCGCTTGTGGCTCGCGTGGCGACCGCAACGGTGCGCATCATCTCGGCACGAACCCCAAATGCAGGCAACAACATCGCTGCCGAACATCGTGCCGGAGTCATCTTTTCGAGTCATAATCTTAAAGCGGGCGACGATACCCGTCTGTATCGTCTATCTCCGTCAGGTTTCCGCGTGAGGTACATCTACGCGCTGCGGAGAATCATCATTTAACTCACTCGTCAATGTTTAAGTTTCGTCGGGCAGAGGGCTAGTTGTGTGGCTCTCGGCCCATTGAGTTATTTGATTATCAACAATATAAACCGCTTTGAATATAAATGAAAAAACATATTGATGAGGTGCTTTACAACATCTCGCCCGACGCCATTGTTGGACGTCGCTACAACCCATTTCTCGGAATCGTAATCACCATCGCAGCCGCTGCGGCAATGCTCGGCGCCAACTACATCGAACCCTTTGCCTCGAATCGAGATATGTTTCAGTATCTGATGATGGCAGGCTTTCTGGTCTTCGCCACCGGCGCAACGATGGTATGCTACTCGTTCTTTGGCGACTCGGTGCGTCCCTACTACGCCCCCACCAACGAGCGCCTCGTGCGTACCGATCTGATGTTCAATATTGCCGACATCAACCGCGTCGAGAAGCTGGTTGCCGAGGGCGACTTCAAGGCTTTGGAGCGTCTGCCCCGCAGCTCGGCTTCGGGACTGATCGTGGTGGTCTATGCCACCAAGAGCGGCAAGTTTGCAATGGCGCAGACGCTCGAATATGTGCCCCACGAGTACCAACCCGTGAGCGAACCGCACCTATTCGAAGAGGGCAAATTCACGGTGGCAGACTTTATGTAGCAGACCATCGCTGAAAATCGAACCAACTACCTAAACCTATAAAAAACTTCGACACTTTATTTATTATTAAAAGGGAGAAACGCCCGGCCTGCCAATTGGCAAGTCGGGCGTTTCGTTCTGATCAAAAGCCTATATGCAAGCCTCTACTCGATGCCGCAAGCCTTGCGGATCTTAGCGGGAACAGCCTTCTTGTTCACAACAATGTTCATCGTCTTGTAGGCTGCGAAGGGGTACGAGAAGTAGTAGTAACCCTTGTAAGGACCAACCTCGCCCCACGAGTTCTTCACCTTGAAGTACTTGTTGCCGATCTGGTCCACAGCGCGACCCACGATCTGCATACCGTGGTCGTCGGTGGTCTCGTAGTTGTCGTAAGCCATCTGGCGCATCTGCTGGTTGATCTCCAACTCTGCGGTCGGCTTCGAGAAGCTATACAGTGCAGCGTCGCGCTCCTGCGGGGTCATCTTACCCCAGCGCTCAGCCTCGGTACCCTCCAAGTTCTCCAACTTAACGGTCGGAACAACACCCAGAGCCAGCTGACGGCTGAAACCCTTCTCGCTCACGTCAGTTGCCCAATAGATCGAGTGGCCAGCATCGAGCGATGCATCCATAATCTCCATCAGCTCATCGATGGGCACGTTATACGACAGACCCCAAGCCCAATTGTCAGGAACAGCAATTGCAAACTGAGTGTAGAAGGGGTGGTGAGTAAACGAGGTGAACGAGATGTAGTCCTCCATCTTGACGGGTAGCGACTCGGCAAACGACTTGGGAGTGTACTCCTTGCCGTTGTAGGTAAACTTCTCAACCTTCGGGCCGAAATAGACGTCGAGGATAGCGTTGAAACCATCTTTCCACGCAGGCGAGAGAGTCTTCTGCTTGATCACGCCCTGCAAGTAACCGAGCAGCAGAGCATCAACCTCATAGTGGTTGTGCTTCTCGCTACCGTAGTTCAGACCACGATAGACCTCCTCGGGAACGATACCGAACTCTGCGATGGCGTTCATCACGTCGTGCGTAGCACCACCCTGACCGAAATTCAACTTGCCGTGCATACGAACGAACTTCTCAGCCTTCTGCTCATAGCAGTGGCGTACGATCCACATCTCCGACAGATCGACAACCTCGCCGCCACTCTTCAAGATCTCGCTTTCGAGGAATGCCGTGCCCGAAAAGCTCCAACACGTACCGCTACGGCTCTGATCCTTCACCGAGGTAACCTCGACGCAATCCTTATCGGTGATTTGATAGCCCTCGGGCTTCTGCGCCTCACCCTTACGCTGTGCCTGTGCGCCGAATGCCAACGCCACGAAAAGCACGCTCGAAATAAGTTTTTTCATAGTTAGTTGTTTTTGTATTGTTAATAATTCCTTTGTCCTATAAGCACTTGCGGAGCGTCGTCCGACCCTCGAAAAGGTGGAAAACGCTCCGCAAGATAACGAAAAAATTCGATCAGCGCAACTATTTCTTGCTACTCTCGACGATTTTCTGACACTCTTCGTAGCTCAACTCCTCAGCCTTGCGACCCTTCGGGATACGATAGTTCTTGCCCTTGTAGGCGATATAGACGCCATAGCGACCATTTTTGATCAACATCTCAGCATCCTCGGCGAAGGTCTTGACGGGCTGATTTGCCGTTGCCAACTCCTTCTCGTGCGCCTTGACCAGCTCCACAGCACGCTCATAACCAATCGTATAGGGATCCTCGCTCTTAGGCAACGAGGTAAACTTATTGTTGTTACGCAGGTAGGGACCATACTTACCCAGACCCACAACCAGACGATCGCCATCCAGCTCGCCCAGATCGCGTGGCAACGAGAAGAGTTCCAACGCCTCCTCCAAGGTGATCGAGGCGATCAACTGACCCGCTTTGAGGCTTGCGAAGCGCGCCTTCTCGCCCTCCTCACCCTCGATCTGCACCATCGGACCGTAGCGACCAATGCGTGCCGACACCTCACGACCCGTCTTGGGATCGATGCCCAGCACACGCACCTGATTGGTCTTGGTCGATTGGGTTTCGAGTGCCTGCTCGACCGTCGGATGGAAAGCCGAGTAGAACTCGCCGATCATATTGGTCCACTCGACCTCACCTTCGGCGATCTCGTCAAACTGCTTTTCGACACTTGCCGTGAAGTTGTAGTCCATAATGGTGGGGAACGAGCTCTCCAAGTAGTCATTTACGACCATACCGATGTCGGTCGGAGCCAAACGGCTCTTCTCCTTACCGATATTCTCCGAGAGCATCTTGCTCTTGATATTCTTACCGTCGAGTGTCAGCTGCTCGTAGGCACGCTTAACACCCTCCTTGTTCTGCTTAACCACATAACCGCGATTGATGATCGTAGTGATGGTCGGCGCATAGGTCGAAGGACGACCGATGCCCAACTCCTCCAAACGCTTGACGAGCAGAGCCTCGTTGTAGCGTGTCGGAGCCTGCGTGAATCGCTGCGTAGCCACGATCGACTGTGCCGCAACCTGCTGGCCAACCGTCAATGCGGGCAGCATACCCTGCATTGCATCGGTGGTCTGATCGTCATCGGTTGACTCAGAATAGAGTTTCAAGAAACCGTCGAAACGAACCACCTCACCCGTTGCAACAAACTGTGCCTCAGTGCCATCAACCTCGATCGTAACAACCGTACGATCGATCTCGGCTGCTGCCATCTGCGATGCCACGGTGCGTTTCCAGATCAACTCATAGAGACGTTTCTCTGCCGCATTACCCTCGATCGTCGTGCGATCCAGATATGACGGACGAATGGCCTCGTGAGCCTCCTGTGCGCCCTTGGTTTTTGTCTTATAGTTTCTAATCTGGTGATACTTCTCGCCAAAGAGCTTGATGACCTCCTCCTTGGTCTGCGCCAGCGCCTGATCCGACAGATTGACCGAGTCGGTACGCATATAGGTAATCAAACCCTGCTCATACAGACGCTGCGCCAGCGACATCGTCTGCGACACCGACATACCCAACTTACGACCTGCCTCCTGCTGCAAAGTCGAGGTGGTGAAGGGCGCTGCGGGAACACGCTGCGATGGCTTCTCCTCGCTCTTCACAATCGTGAAGCTTGCCCCCTTGCAACTTTCGAGGAACGCCACAGCCTCCTCGCGTTTATCGAAACGGCGACTCAACTCAGCACGGAACGTAGCCTTGTCATCGGTCGTGAACTGCGCCACCACACGGAAATAATCGGTCGGCTTGAAGTCGATAATCTCTCTCTCGCGCTCAACCAGCAGACGCACCGCAACACTCTGTACACGACCTGCCGATAGACTCGGCTTGACCTTCTTCCACAGCACGGGCGACAGCTCGAAACCAACCAAGCGGTCGAGCACACGACGAGCCTGCTGCGCATTGACCAGATCCATATTGACCGTTCGCGGCTCCTCGATTGCGCTGAGGATAGCCTTCTTGGTAATCTCGTGGAACACAATTCGCTTGGTCGTAGCCACGGGCAAACCCAACACCTCGGTCAGGTGCCAAGCAATAGCCTCTCCCTCGCGGTCCTCATCGGATGCCAGCCACACGGTCTGCACGCTATGAGCCAACTTGCTCAACTCGGCAACAACCTTTTTCTTATCATCGGGGATCTCGTAGATCGGGCTAAAACCACCTTCGAGGTCGATACCCAGATCCTTCTTTGCAAGGTCGCGAATGTGGCCGAAGCTCGATTTCACGACATAATCCTTACCCAAAAATTTCTCGATCGTCTTGGCCTTGGCAGGCGACTCGACGATTACCAGATTTTCCTGCATTACTCTTTGTTGCTATATTTTATTCGGATCGCGCGCGGGCGATCGTTAATCCATTTTTCGGTTTACTCTCTTATAAACGAGAAAACCTAAGTCGCATACGCACTTAGGTTGTTTTCTCATTCACTTTCAATCGATTTGCTATCGCATTAGCGTGTAGGTCAGAACCACCTGTATAGCCTCGTCGCCTCGTAGCGCAACCTGACCGAATGTGAACATATCGGTTGCCGCCGGTGCGACAAAAATCGAGCGGAACTGCACCTTCGACAGATCATCCTCGGCACGCTGATACTCGCTCCACATTCGCTGAATGTAAGCGGTGATATCCATCGTGTAGCAACCACGTGAGCGGTTCAACTCACCACCATAGGGCAACTTGTAATCTTCGCCATACTGCGACAACGACTGCTCGTACTCGGGATCATAGTCGGGAATACCCGTCAGCGATGCAAAGTTGGTGTACATACCCAGACGCTGGGGTGCAGCATCGAGGAAGGGGATCGCAGCAGGACGCTCAGCCGGATTGCTCACATCGAAGGTCAGCGGGAAATAGATCGACGCCTGATTGATCGACACGGTCGAGTAGCCGCCATTCTTCGCCTCGTCGCCCAGCTCAGCCAGCAACTCGACAAACTGATCGGTTACCTTCAAGTAGCTCATCACGCCACCCATACCCTCGACGTAGATCGTGCGCTGAGTCTGGTCGCTTGCGAGCGTATCGTTCACGCCTGCCTGACCAACAACCGAACCTTCGTAATCGTGCTCGACCACATTTGCCGAGATGTTACCAGCCTTGGCCTTATCAGCGAAGAAGGCATACGAAGCATAGAGCGTATCGAGGATCATATTGTGGTCAACCGAGTCGTGGTCGCGCACCCACAGCTCCAAGCCCGTGTACGAGGTCTCGGTGCGGTAGATCACCTTCGGAGCCTTGTCGGTCGTAGCGGGAGCCACGTACAATCCGTGGAACTTATTGACCCACAGCGTATCGTTGTAATAGGTCGTGGTGTCGGTCTGCATCAATCGCTTGACATAGTCGCGACCCGCCTCGGTCAGGTTGACACGCGATGCGATCTTGGTCGGCGAGGTGATTTCGAACTCGAACAGCGGCTCGGGATTGATATAGCCCTCGGCATCGAAATTAACATAGAAGAGCGTATCCTCGGGGATGAAGGGGCGATTCACCTCGTAGGCGTAGAACTTCTGCGAGGCCATCGTGTCGCCCTTGTAAGACGAAATCGAGTAGGTGAACACCACCGAGTCGAGGATCGGGTCAAGACCGAAACCACCACGGTAGGGCAACTGAGTAGGCAGTATCTGTCCGATGAACGAGCAGCGACGCAGACCGAACGTATCGTTCTGCAACTGACCGAGATAAGCGTAACCACTACCTACGATTCGCGACTTAACCGAATCACTCTGAACCAGATATGTATCGAAATTGTGAAGCGTATCGATGCGTATCGTCATACGCTGACCCTCAGGGATCAGGTTGCTACCCAGTGCATCATCGACCTCGGTGCAAGCTGCCAGCATCACCACCGCAGCGCAAAGAATCATTATGGCCGAAAAGGCTCGGCGCAAACCCTTTTTATTACAATTCATCATAGAATTTCTGATAATTGTCCAAATACTCAGTCGTTGTTTTATCCTGATATTCAAGTACCTTTTTGCCACTTGCAGCCAAGTAGTCGGCCACCTCCTTATCGAGCGACGGGGTCTCGACTATGATACCGTCGGCATAGTCAATAACGAGTTTCATCAGGTTTTGGTATGAGGGATGCTCAATATTTTTCAACTTTTTCGCATCGACACCCTCATTGACGATCTTACGGGTCATCTCGGCACTCAGCTCGCCCTCGTAGCTCTCATCGTAAATCGACGCTACGATCTTGACACCCTTGAAGATCGGATCATCCGAGAAGACCTCACGCAGGTAGATCGGCACCACGCTCGAGAACCAGCCGTGGCAGTGGACAATCGTAGGCTCCCAACGCAACTTCTTGACCGTTTCGAGCACACCACGTGCAAAGAAGATCGCGCGCTCGTCGTTATCCTCGAAGGGCTTACCCTCCTCGTCGGTCATCACCGCCTTACGCGAGAAGCAGTCGTCGTTATCGATGAAATAGATCTGCACACGAGCCGACGGAATCGAGGCCACCTTGATGATCAGCTGATGGTCGTTATCGTTGATAATGAGGTTCATACCCGACAGACGGATCACCTCGTGCAGCTGGTTGCGATATTCGTTGATACAGCCGTAGCGAGGCATAAAGGTGCGGATCTCGTTACCGCGCTCCTGCATTGCCTGCACCAACGTACGACAGAGCGTAGCCATATCCGACTCGGGCAGGTAGGGCACAATCTGCTGACAAACGTATAGAATTCTGTGTTTAGCCATTATTCTACTTTTTTCTCATTCTGCAAAGTTACGAAAAATTTCTTAAAGAATCAGCATCGCATCGCCGTAAGTACCAAATCTGTACCCCTCTTCCTTCGCAACGCGATACGCCTCCATAATCAGGTCGTAGCCGCCAAATGCCGCTACCATCATCAACTGCGTCGAATAGGGGAGGTGGAAGTTGGTGATCATTGCGTCGGCAACCGTGAAGTCGTAGGGCGCGAAGATGAACTTGTTGGTCCAGCCGTCGTACGACTTCAACATACCGTTGGTCGAAACCGTGCTCTCGATGGTGCGCATCACAGTCGTACCCACAGCCACCACCTTATGTCCATTCTGCTTGGTGCGATTGACCGACTCGGCAGCCTCTGTCGATACGATGACCTGCTCCGAATCCATCTTATGCTTGGTCAGATCCTCGACATCGACCGTGCGGAAGTTGCCCAGACCCACGTGCAGTGTGATCTCGGTCGAGTTGATACCCTTGATTTCCATACGTTTCAGAAGGTGTTTTGAGAAGTGCAGACCTGCGGTCGGCGCAGCTACGGCGCCTTCGTGCTTAGCGAAGATGGTCTGATAGCGTTCCTCGTCGATCTCCTCGACCTTCTCGCGTACCCAGCGCGGCAGCGGGGTCTCGCCCAGCTCGTAGAGAGCCTTCTTGAACTCGTCGTAGTCGCCATCGAACAGGAAACGCAACGTACGACCGCGCGAGGTGGTGTTGTCGATCACCTCAGCCACCACCAGGTCGTCATCGCCGAAATAGAGTTTGTTACCGATACGGATTTTGCGTGCCGGATCGACCAGCACGTCCCACAGACGCTGCTCGCGGTTCAATTCGCGCAGCAGGAAGATCTCGATCTCTGCTCCGGTCTTCTCCTTATTGCCATAGAGGCGTGCGGGGAATACTTTGGTATTGTTGAAAATGAAGATGTCGTCCGCTGAGAAATAGTCGATTACATCTTTGAACGTTTTGTGCTCGATCGTACCTTTGGCACGGTTGATGACCATCAGACGCGAGTCGTCGCGGTTATCGGTCGGATACTTTGCCAACATTTCGGGCGAGAACGAATAGCCGTACTGCGAAAGTTTCATATCGTGTTTGTTAGTTTTGTTTACTGCAAAAGACAGCGCATTAATATAAACAATACGTAAACGATTCGATTTTGTTTCACTCGATTAGAGATTTTCCAATATTTTTTCGAGATTTTGTGCCAAAGCTAACGTGAAACCGCCACTGCGTGTGCGACACAGCGAGGTCAGGTAGGCTCCGCTTGCGAGTTTTTCGCCCAGCTCCATCGCAATCGAACGGATATAGGTACCCTTGCTGCAACGCACACGTACCTTGATGCGGGGCATATCATACTCCAACAACTCCATCTCGTAGATATTGATCCGCGCCTGACGCATCTTAGGCTCGGTTTCGGTCAGCGCACCCTCACGGGCATACTCATAGGCACGGCGACCATCGATCTTCTTGGCCGAATAGACGGGCGGTGTCTGCAATCGCTCGCCACACAGCTCCGCCAGCGCCTGCTCCACCTTTTCACGGGTGATGTGCTCGGTCGGATAGGTGGCATCGATCGGATGCTCCATATCGTAGCTTGGGGTAGTTGCGCCCAGCTCCATCTCGGTAACATACTCCTTCTCTTCGGCTTGCAGCTGCTCAACCATCTTCGTAGCCTTGCCCACACAGACGATCAGAATGCCCGTTGCCAGCGGATCGAGCGTGCCGGCGTGCCCCACCTTGATATTCTTGAAACCCTTGTGGCGCAGGGCGTACTTGATCTTGCGCACCACGTCGGTCGAGGTCCACTCGTAGGGTTTATCCACCACGATGATATGGCCCTCGTTATAGTTGATTTGATTCTCCATACGTTTATAATATAAAGCTCATAATGGCAACTGCGCCAGCCACTGCACAATAGATGGCAAACCACGACAACTTACCGCGACGCACGATGCCTAGCATAAACTTGCAGGCCAAGCAGCCCGTAACGAATGCCGCCACGAAACCTGCCACCATCACTCCTGTCGAGATACCCATCGATGCGGGTTCGCCGACGCTCTTGATAAGGTCAAGCAGAGCCTCGCCCAAGATCGGGGGCAACACCATCAGGAACGAGAATTGAGCCACCACCTCACGTCGGTTGCCCAGCAGCAGACCCGTTGCGATTGTGGTGCCCGAGCGCGACAGACCTGGCATAGCCGCCACCGCCTGTGCGCAGCCGATGATCCACGCATCACGCCACGACAATTCGCTCTTCTCGCGCTCCTTGGCACGTGCCGCAAAGGTGAGCAGTGCCGCTGTCAAGAGCAACATCGCACCCACGATGAGCATAATGGCGGACGACGAGAGCATTGCGTTGAGCTGATCCTTGAATGCAAAGCCGACAATACCAATCGGTATCATCGACAGAATGATCTTGCCCACATACTCGGTCTGAGAGTTGCGCTCAAAGCGCAGCAATCCGCGCAGCAGGTCCCAGATCTGCTCACGCAGCACGACGATCGTACTGAGCACCGTTGCGGCGTGAAGTGTAACGTCAAAGGTCAGATTCTCAACGATCTCGACCCCCAACAGTTCCTTGGCGATTTGCAAGTGGCCGCTACTCGATACGGGCAGAAACTCCGTAAGTCCCTGAACCACACCGAGGATTATCGACTCCAAATAGTTCATTACTCCTCCTTCGATTTGCGACCGTCGAAACGCTTCATAATGGCATAGACCTCGAACGCAAAGCCTCCGATCACCAGAATCGGCGCAAGCGTAATGCGACGGAAATTGAACATTTCGTAGTTGAACTCGTCAGGCGACGAGCTACCGCCACCCGACATCAGCACAAAGCCGAGTACGATCACCGCAAAACCGATGAGCATCAGCAGGTAGTTGCGCTGGGTGAGAGCCATACGACCGTCGGTCGATGGCTGATTATTTTGCTCCTTTTTCATTAGTAGAGGTGTATTTTATTCGTTTTCATATTGACAAATTTATTGACCGCAAAGGTAGTGAACAAAAGCGAGATCACAACGCCACCCACAACCATTGCCGCCATAATCACTGCCGCAGTCGAGGGAGCGGTGAGTGTTCCGAACTCGGGCATCGCCTCGCCCAATCGCCAGCATACCACCGCGAACAATGCAGCAGCCACCACGCCCGCCAGCACACCCTGCCACAACGCACTCCCAAGGAAGGGGCGCATAATGAACCACTTGGTTGCACCGACAAGCTTTTGGGTATTAATGATATAGCGTTTCGAATAGATCGAAATGCGGATCGTATTGTTCAGCAGAATGAGCGAGATCAGGAGCAACACGCCGCCGAAAACCCACAGCACAGTACGGATACGGCTGATGGTCGAATTGATCTTCTCGACCACACCGAGCGGCACGATCACGTCGTCCACGCCCTTCATCTTCTTCAACTCGGCAACCAAGCCGTCAATCTCCTCCGCCTTGACCACCGCGCCGTCTAACAGCACTTCGTAGGTATCGAGCAGGGGGTTCTCGCCCAACACCTTCTCGAAATCCTCGCCAAACATCTCGCGGAAAGCCTCGTCCTCAGCCTTCGACTCCTTGCTCGAAAATTCGACACTCGTGATGTACTCCTTTGCCGAGAGTTGGCGTTCGATACTTTCGCGCTGTTCGGGCTCGGCGTCGCGGGCGAGTTCGACGGTCAGCATAGCGCGATTCTGCAACGCGCGCGAGGAGTTTACTGCCACCGAAAGCAGATAGCCCACCGAGCCTAACAGGAAGATTACCAGCGCAATGCTGATCGTGGAGATGGCGTACGAATTGCGTACGCGACGTTTGAGTTTGCGATTATCTTTCATTCTTTTCGTTGTTTTTCAATTCTTTGCGACGACGCACAAGGGCTACGACAGCCACCGCCAGCACACCCGCCAAAATCACCACCGACGAGCAGAGCGTAACCGTCTCGACCTCCGCAAATGCAGGTGCGCGGAATCGCCACTCGACCGTATGCTTGCCTGCGGGCAAGGTCATCGCTCGCAGTATGTAGTCAGCTCGATAGTAAGGCACCTCCTCGCCATCGAGGTAGGCTGTCCAACCCTTGTTGTAGTAGATCTCCGAGAAGACTGCCACGCCTACACCGCTCGCCTCGTATTCGTAGCGCAGGTAGTTGGGACGATACTCCACAAGGTCGATCGCCGCCGCGAAATCTTCGCTCCGATCGAGAGCCTCGACATCGGTCGCCCAACGTGCGTCAACGACCGCCTCCGAGTGGGGATCAATCTCCGCCAGCGCGTCGATCTCGTCGCGCGGTGTCTCGGTCAGGTAGACGCGATCGACAAACCACGCCGCACCACACTGCGTCGGATTGGGTGCAAGCGACACGTAACCCTCCTCCGAGGGAACGATCAAATATTTGGTATTGAGCATATCGAGCACCTTCTGAGCCGTCGAGTCGATGCCGTAGTTGACCCCGCTGAGGTAGTTATCGATAATATCCTGATAGCGGCTCAACTTCGCACCGTGGTAGCCTCCCACCGAGCGATGGAAGAGCGAGGTGGTCGCATCGTTGAAGGGCGACACCGTCAGGTTCAGTACACGGAAACCGAGCTCCATGTCCGCCATAATATATTTATCAACCTCGTTGGGTTGCACCTCCGTGCGTCGAGCACTGACGAATGCCTCCTGAGGCAGATAGCGCAGATTGACAGCCACCAAATCGATGATCACAACTACTGCTACCACAGCCATCGCCACACCGTAGCGCACCTTGCGACGCAAGTAGAGCCACACCATCGCCGCCGCTGCCAGCACGTATGCCAACGATCGCCAAGCGTCTGCCGCAGCCACTTCGGCACGCTCCGCAGCCATCGCCTGAGCAGTTTTCAGACCCAGCTCCTCGTGCAGGCCCTGTGCAATATATTGCGAGCCACCCTGCTGGTAGCTAAGCATTTGACGATATTGTTCGGTCATCATCGCCTCAGCCTCCGACGCTCCGAAATCGAACAGCGCACTGCCCGCCAGCGCGATCACCAAGCACAGACCACCCACAATACCCGTAGCCCAATAGAGCCCTCGCTCGGCACGTTTCGGGTCGCACTTCTCATCACCAATCTTCGAGAGCGCCAAAGCCGCCAACAGCGGAACGCCCCACTGCACGATGACCTGAATCATCGACACCGTTCGGAACTTATCGTATGCGGGCAGATAGTTGAAACACAACTCCGTCAGCCACATCAGATTCTTGCCCCACGACAGTAGCAATGCCACTGCCGACACTGCCACTATCCACCACTTCGAGCGACCTCTCAACACGAAACAGCCGAGCACCGCCAACAGCACCGCCGCCGCACCCAAATAGGTTGGACCTGCCGTAAATGGCTGGTCGCCCCAATAGCGCGGCAACTGCTCGGCAACCGCCTGCAAACCATACGGGCGCAACGCCTCTGCCACCGCGCCATCGGCTGCAAAAGTTTCGTTCGACGCACCTCCCATCAGATTGGGAACGAGCAGGTTGAGGCTCTCCGCACGTCCATAGCTCCACGCCGTAGCATATTGCAGATCAAGACCTTCCGCGCCACCTTCGGCTACGGCAAGCTCCGAGCCGCCACGAATCGTTTCGGGCTGGTGCTGCATC
>JAZOMS010000265.1:0-21194 GCA_045654145.1 Alistipes sp.
AACATCAGATAGAAGAACCACACAATGAGGTTGGAGGTTGACAGCAATACAAAACTCTCGGTACTAAGCCCCACCATCTGCTTTACCGCTGCGAGGTTTGCCGCACCACCAGTATATTGTCCTGCCAGCGAGGCCGCCATCTTAGGCGCCTCCGCCCCAAGCTCCTCGGCAAACAACAAGTAGCTCACCACAACAATCGCGGCTACGGATACAACTCCCACGATCAGCGCACTAAGGCTCTTACCAATCGAGAACTTCTTGAAATTGCAACCAAAGAGCATCATAGGCAATGCCAACGGAACGAGCACCTCTGAAACACTCTCCTGAAAACTAAGGAACGAGCGACGCACATCAGGATCAGATGGGAATATTCCGATATTGGCGACTATCACACCGAGAATATATAGCGTCAAGACTGGACCAATGCGACGCAATAGTTCAAATTTACGGGTTGCCCACAGCACACCAGCAGGGGCGAGCAGGTAAAATAAGACGAGTAGTAGTTTTGCAATCATAACACCTAACAAGATTATCGAACCACAAATATAGCCAAAATATCTCAAATCAACCAAGGAATACGACAAATTGGCAACGAAACCACTAAAACAAAAAAAGCGACAGATCAACTCTGTCGCTCCAATCGGGCGGAAAGAGAGGGATTCGAACCCCCGGAACCTCGCAGTTCAACGGTTTTCAAGACCGCCGCAATCGACCACTCTGCCATCTTTCCGCCGCAAAAGTAGAAACTATTTTCCGTTTTGCCAAATTTTTATGCAATTTGAGATAATTTTTATTCACACCTCGCGCAATCCATTACCCTATTTTTGTTTGCAAATTTTATCCATTTTCACTATCTTTGGCAAGAGATTATCTACAAACCAACCAAAACAATGAAATTAATTAACCGTATAATCCTTTCAATTATGGCAGCACTTACAACCTCGGCTTGCACTACTGCCCCGCAGTTGGTCTATCCAGAAGATCACCTCACGGCACGTAATGGCAAAGAGTTAATTCTCCGTTTCTACGCCCACTCGTCGCTGGCGATCTGCTACGACGGACGCTGGATCTATATCGACCCCGTTGGTTCGAATGCCGACTATGCCTCGCAACCCAAGGCCGACTATATACTCGTGTCGCACGACCACTACGACCACCTCGACACTGCAACGGTCGATCTGCTCTCGACCCCCACAACACACATCTATGCCAATGCCTCGTCGATTGCAGCCATCGGTCGTGGCCACGTGCTACATAATGGCGAAAGTATCTTCCCCGAAGAGGGCATCGACATCGAAGCTATCCCCGCCTACAATTTCACCGAGGGACACGAGAACTTCCACCCCGCAAGCGGACGCGACAACGGCTATCTGCTCGCGTTGGGCGGTACTCGAATCTACATTGCGGGCGACACCGAGAATACACCTGAGATGATGCAATTACAGGGGATTGACATCGCCTTTCTGCCCGTCAATCAGCCCTATACGATGACCGTCGATCAAGCTGCCGAGGCAGTTCGCGCCATTCACCCCACGATCTTCTATCCCTACCACTATGGTCAGGTCGAGGAGAAGACCGACATCAATCGTCTGGTTGAATTGGTTAAGGATATTACCGACATTCGTATTCGTCCGATGGAGTAGCATCTATCATCCATCCGCATAACAAAAGGCCGCCCCACGTGTGGGACGGCCTTTAATCGTTATAGGTGGAGGGGTTTACTCCTGACCCAACTGCTTCTCAGCGTCGCGAGCCTCTACGCTTGCAGCGTACTCAACCGAGATACGCTTGTAAGCCTTCATCGCAGCAGCTTTGTCGCCAGCAGCCTCGTAAGCCTGAGCCGCCTTCTTCAAGTAGAGAGGAGTGGTGAACTCGTTATCCGAAACCGCAGCAGCCTGCTCGAACAGAGCCGCAGCCTTCTTGTACTCACCCTTCTGAACCTTAACATCGCCCTGCAAGCCGAGGTTCTCAGCATTGACAACCGCATTGGGCACGCCCTTAGTTGCCTTGTACTTAGCCAGATACTTCTCAGCATTGTCCCAATCGCCAAGCTTCATATAGCAGATACCTGCATACTGAGCCGCCAAATTACCTGCGGGAGTCGAACCATACTGCTCGATTACATCGAGGAAACCTGCACCCTCTTCGTCGCCATTCAGCGCCAGCTCGTAGTCAGCATTCTCTCCCTCGAAACGGAACTGAGCCATATACATAGCCGCAGCAGCCTTCTCGGCACGAGGCTCCTTAACGAACTTCTGATAGCCAAAAATTGCTGCTACAACAGCAACGATAGCGATCAGCACATAGGTGATAGTCTTGCCGTTCTTGTCAAAAAAGTCCTGAGTCTTGTCCACAGCAGCCTCGATCTCCTGATCAATCTGCGCCTCTACGGGAACGTTCTTCTTGTTTGCCATAATTAGATTTTGTTATTATTTTTATTCAACATTTTCTCAAATCAACTTACAAAAGTAATCTTTTTATACGAAATTCCGATCAAGCAAGGCAATAATTTTCTCATTTTAGGGATTTTTCTTACCTTTGGAGTGAAAAAACGCGCGGATATGTACCTACACACCCTATCGCTAATCAATTTCAAGAACATTGAGCAGGAAAACCTCACGCTCTCACCCGACATCAACTGTCTGGTGGGCGACAATGGTGCTGGCAAAACCAACATCATCGATGCGGTCTATTACCTCTCGATGTGCAAGTCGGCACTCGGAATGACCGACGGACAGAGCATTCGCCACGGCGAGGAGTTCTTTATGATCGAGGGAGGATACACCACCGATAGCGATCGTAACGAGCAGATTGTCTGCTCGTTCGCACGACGTGGAGGCAAGTGCATCAAGCGTGCAGGCAAGGAGTACGACCGCCTGTCGGATCACGTCGGTTTGATTCCCGTGGTGATCATCTCACCTGCCGACTCGGTGCTGATCAGCGATGCTGCCGAGGAGCGACGTCGATTCCTCAACGCCTTTCTTTCGCAGTTGGATCGTGGCTATTTAGGGGCTGTTATGCGCTACAATTCGATCCTCTCGGAGCGCAACCGACTGCTCAAACAGATGGGAGGTGCAGCACAAGAAGAGATTCTCGACATTCTTGATCAGCAGTTAGTTACGTATGGCAATGCGGTTCACGCCAAACGCGCCGAACTCATTGAGCGCATCGGCCCGATTGTAGCCGATTTCTATCGCCGTCTATCGGGCGACCGCGAGCAGGTCGAGATTGGCTACCGCTCGGAGTTGAACGAGGATTCGTTCGAGGAGCTTCTGCGTGCGCATCGACAGAAGGATTTGATCAATCAATACTCGGGTTGTGGCGTTCATCGCGATGACTTGACCCTCAAAATTGGCGGTTATCCATTACGAAAATATGGCTCGCAGGGTCAGCAAAAGTCGTTTCTCATTGCGCTAAAATTGGCTCAGTATAAGGTTGTTGCCGAGAATAAAGGCGAACGCCCCATACTCTTGCTGGACGACTTGTTCGACAAACTCGATGCGGGACGAGTTGAGCAGTTGATCAAGGTGGTTTCGGGCGAAGAGTTCGGACAGATTTTCATCACCGATTGCAACAAATTGCGCTTGCAGACCATTCTCGATGCTGCGGCCGAGAACTACCGACTGTTCAGCGTAGGCGAAGGACACATAACACAGCAATAGAGCTATGCGACGAACACAATCGATATTGATGGGCGAGATTCTCGATGAATTTTTCTCACGTCCGTGGGTAGCAGCAAAAGTTGCCGAGGGGCGGTTACCAGAGGTTTGGCGCGAGTGTGTGGGTGATTTGGCAGCCAATCAGACGACCCATTTGGAGTTGCGCGGACGAATATTGTTTGTGCGCATTGCGTCGAGCGTACTGCGCAACGAACTCTTTCTGCGCCGTACGGAACTCTGCGAGGAGCTCAACCGCCGCTCGAAAGTTCCTCTGGTCGAGCAGATTATAGTGAAATAGCACTTTTTAAGATATAACAAAAGCGGCAAGGATCTCTCCTCGCCGCTTTTCATTTGTATTGTAATTGATTACAATACGTAACCGTCTTTACGGGTTACATTGGTGTACTTATAACTGATTTCAAGATTATATACATAAGCTCTATGCAAGCCATAATCCTCCATCCACGCAGTCGAAAGAATACCACCAGATACATCCAACGTGAATGCAATGCTCTCACCACTCTTAATGGTAAATTCTGCCGTCAAACCAGTTTTAGGAGTCAAGGTATCAGGATCACTCAACGATCCAGAATTCAACGTAAACGACTTTTTAACATTATCATCAGCCGATGATACAAGCTTTGAAATTTCAGTATTGCCAGCTACGACTGCCACATCGATAACATTCGAAGTACCCAAATCCTTACTATTGTATAGTGCATCAAATTTTACAATTACCGTCGCCTCACTAATTCCCTCAGGCAGAGTGATTGCAGGAGTACAGAACGCTGCTCGGTTGCCATTACTTAACTCACGCACCAATGCGATACGATTCGATTCCTTAACCTTGCTCGACTCGCCTGCCCAACCTGTACCATCGGTTGTATTAGTATTCATCAACTCAGCAGTATAGAATTTCCATCCCTCCATCGACGGACAAGGATCAGAGAAACCATAGTTAGAGTGATTATCCGCATCATCATAGGTACCGAAAGCATACTTGTCCGCTTCGAGGTCTGCCAATGCATCATTCAGAACGAAGTAGTTCACATTCACCTCCTGCGACGCATTAATCGGGTCAACCTTGAAGTCCTTCACCGAGAGGTTTACGGTACGCACGTGGCCATTCTGGAAAGTTGCCTTACGTATACGAGTATAGCCCGTAACAGGATACGACTTACTATCGTTGATTACGATAGTACCCTTAACGGTCATATTAAATTCAACCTCACCCTTAGGAGCGTAGAAGAAACCCCAATATACGTGATCCTCCATCGAATTCGAACCGCTGGTGTAGATACGCAACGAGTTCGAGGTCGCAGTACACGAGCCATCAGCCGCATCGAGAGTCACTTCACCACAAACATTCGTACCCTCGGGGAAGTCAATCTGAACATAATCCAACTCCAAACGTGCAGTAGTCGGATTCTTCGAAATCAGCTCCGAATATGCACTCAAATAACCATCAGTCAAAGTAGGATTCTCATTATACCAACCATTCTTCGGGATCACCAAACGAATAGCCGAGAACGCGTGCTTAAACTTCATAGTATTGTAACCATCGTAGTAAGCCGAGCCATAGAGCACATCGTAGTGGACACGCTTTGCACTTGTGTAAACAAATTTACCATCCTCCGAGATATCGCCCTCGCAATACTGACCAAAGGTATTGGTAGTACCAGGAACTTTATTACCCAAATCGAAAGTAACTTTGCTATTAACAACCGACTTGATATTGTTGACATAGGTTGTATTCGTAATATTACCATTGTTATCATACTCATACATAGGCACCTCTGCATAGGGATAGACACCGTAGATGTTACCCTCTTTGACCTGAGTAGCCGCACCAAACAAAGCTCGACGGTGGCCACCCTCAGTAGTTTTGTACGCTACGCCTGTCGTACCACCCTCAGGCCATACATAAATCTGATCTCCTGCATCCCAATGAATCGACACACCATCAGTGCCATCCAATGTAGTTCGTGAAATATCAGCAGCAGACTCAGCCACAAGGGTAGTATAAGGAGCTTCTGGTTTTTCCGGATTAATATCGCCAATCGGTTCTTCGGTGCACGCCACCATCGTAGCGACAACCATCATCATCAATACAAACTTTTTCATCTTCACACTTTTTTTAATCATACTACCAGTCAAGTTCTTCATCTTCCTGCCAATCGTCTTTGTTCACATCATCATAGCCCACTTCGCCAGAAATAGTAAATCCTCGCTCTACAATAGTAGATACAACATTCATTCTCGGAACCGCATACGGCTCCAATTCAAGTTCACACTTTTTCATTCTCCAATTGTTTATTACCTAACTAAATTAAAATTTATGGCGTCTCCCGTTCGCCAATATCCGAAGGACGGATACATATTAGCACCGCTAAATTACAACATTTCGAATAAAATTGCAACACTTTAACCATTTTTATCGAAATTTTCTCGAAAATTTTACGCACAAAAAAGCCCCACCTCGACGGCAGGGCTTAAAGATAGTTGATTTATACGGTGTTTAGTTATTCATCACACGGTTCTGATGCTCAATCGACTCGACGTGAATAGCCTCCAACACCGTGCGAACGAACTCCTCACTCAGTTGAAGTTTGGCAGCCTGCGCCATCGCGCGATCGACAATGCTCGCCCAACGACCACTCTGCAAAATCACCACATCGTTATCACGCTTCACACGACCGATATTATCCGCAATCGCCATACGGCGGCTAAGCAATTCGAACAGCTCCGCATCGATCTGGTCGATCTGCTCACGATAGCGCGCCAACGACTTCAAGTAGTCGGGATCGTCGCTCAACGTCGAACGCCAATTAAGCGAACGGATCATTTCGCCCAGCCTCTTCGGTTCGAGCTGCTGCGAGGCATCGCTCCACGCCTCCGCAGGACAGATATGGCTCTCAACCATCAAGCCGTCATAGTTCAGGTCTGCCGACTTCTGCGAGATCTCGTGCAGATATTCACGGTTGCCACAAATATGCGACGGGTCGCACAACATCATCATATTGGGGCAGAGGCTCTGCATCTCCAATGCAAGATGCCACATCGGGTTGTTACGCAGATGGTTAGCGCCACCAACCGAGAAACCGCGATGTAGCAGACCGATGTTCTCTTCGGGTGTTCCCGCATTGACAAAGCGAGCCACAGCACCTGCCCACAGAGCTACCTCGGGGTGCATCGGGTTCTTGATCAGGATCTGCACATCGTTACCAGCACAAGCCTCGGCGATCTCCTGCACGAGGAAAGGATTCACCGTCGTACGAGCACCGATCCACAACAGATCGACACCGAACTCCAAAGCGCTCTCTACGTGCTTTGCCGAGGCAACCTCGGTCGCAATCGGCAGACCTGTCTCACGCTTAGCCTCAGCCAGCCACACCAAACCCTTCAAGCCCACACCTTCGAATGTACCTGGACGAGTACGAGGCTTCCAAATACCCGCACGGAGCACATCTACGACGCCCTCGGCTGCCAACTGTCGGCAGGTTTCAAGCGTTTGTTCTTCGGTCTCGGCACTACACGGACCCGAGATAATCAGGGGACGCTTTGCGCCCAATTTGAATTTTTCCATAGTCTTATTTCGTTTTTACTCTTATTCCAAAATCTTCTGTATCGAGTTGGCGCGACTCATCGATTCACGCAGCCCCTCAACATCGTCGCGTTCGATCATCACTCGCATAATCTGCAACTGATGAATATGTTCACGCAGTACATCCAGCACATTGTATTTGTTCTGCATCAGGATCGGAATCCAGGTCGCAGCCGACGACTTGGCCAGTCGGACGGTGCTCTCGAAACCACCTCCTGCCAAATCGAATATGTGTTGCGACTCACGCTCCTTCTCCAACACGGTCAGTGCCAGCGCAAATGAGGTGATATGTGAGATATGCGACACGTAAGCCGTATGCAGGTCGTGCTCCTCGGGCGACATATAGACGATAGGCATACCGATGGTCGTGTAGATCTTCTCGACCAGCTCAACAGCATCAGGATCACTATGTTCAACATCGCAGAGCACCACCTTGCGCCCCTTGAACGCCCCCTCAACCGCCGCTTGCGGACCACTATACTCTGTTCCCCACATCGGGTGTGTCGCCACCAAACGACCACGACGACGGTGCATCGACACCACCTCGCACAGTTCGCTCTTGGTCGAGCCCATATCCATAACCACCTGAGAGTCGGTCACTTTATTCAATATCTTGGTTGTCAGCAACGGAATTTTATCAACGGGAGCAGCCAGCACGATCAAATCTGCCGCAGCCAAACCCTCGTCCATCTCCACCGCACGGTCGATCAGACCACGGCGCACCGCCTCAGCTGCATTCTCAGCCAACGCATCGCAACCCAGCACCTCGTCACACAGACCGTGCTCGCGCAAGCTCAATGCAAACGAGCCACCAATCAAACCGACACCTACAATTAATGCTTTCATTGTTACCGTTCGTGTAATTAAAAGTTCTTTTCGATTGCCTCGATCGCCTCTGCCAGCTGTTCGCGCTTAGCACACAGACTGATACGAATATATCTATTACCCTCGCTGCCGAAGATACCACCCGGAGTGACAAACACACCGCAACGCTCCAACACTCGATCACTGAATGCATAGCAGTCGCCCTCGAACTCCGCAGGCAACTCCGCCCAAATGAACAAACCTGCCTGACCCTTGCGATATGTACAACCCAACGCATCGAGCAGTCGGTAGCCATACTCCTCACGAGCATAATACTCATCGTTCAGCTCAGCATACCACTCATCATCCAAAGCAAGTGCCTCAGCCGCAGCCTCCTGCATCGGCAGGAACTGTCCCGAGTCCATATTGCTCTTGAAACGCATTATCTGGTCTATCCACTCCTTGCGACCGCCAATCATACCGATACGCCAGCCAGCCATATTGTGGCTCTTGCTGAGCGAGTTAAGCTCAATAGCGCACTCCTTTGCCCCCTCCACCGACAGCAGGCTCAACGGCTCGGCATTGCGCACGAAGCTATACGGGTTGTCGTGAACGAGCAGGATCGAATGGCGATGAGCAAACTCCACCACACGTGCAAACATCTCGCGCGTAGGCACAGCCCCCGTAGGCATCTGCGGATAGTTCAAGAGCATCATCTTGACTCCCTCAACACCATTACGCTCAATCTCGTCGAAATCGGGGAACCAATCGCCTTCGGCCGTCAGTCGATACTCCATAGGCTCGCCACCCGACAGCGTAACCGCCGAGCGATAGGTCGGATAGCCAGGGTTGGGAATCAACACACGATCGCCCTTGCGGAGGTAGGTCATACAGATGTGCATCAGCCCCTCCTTTGAGCCGATCAGCGGCAGGATCTCACTCTCTGGATCGAGCTGCACGCCATAGCGCTCGGCATACCACTGCGCAAATGCTCGACGCAACACTGCCGCTCCCTTATACGACTGATAGGCGTGGGTATCGGGGCGCGACGCCACCTCGTGCAGACGATCGACAACCGATGGGTGAGGCGGACGGTCGGGCGAACCGATACCGAGTGAAATGATTCGTCGGCCTGCGGCACGCATCTGGTCGATCTCACGCAACTTACGTGAGAAATAGTATTCGCCAACACCCTCCAAACGGTCGGACAGCTGTATAGTGATAGGCTTTTTCATAGCAAATTTAATATTTATTCTCGGCTTTACGATAGACTCCATAAACGTGAATCTCGCTGGTTACTCGTTGCAATTCGTCGAGCGTGCGGATATAGTCGTCAAAACAGTCGAACTCCATATCGACGTGAAACATATAGTGCCACGGCTCGCTGGCTATGGGATACGACTGCAACTTCGACATATTGACGCGCTCCATCGTCTGCAACGCTCTGAGCAACGATCCCTGACGGTGGTCGGTCTTGAAATATAACGAAGCTTTATTCGCATCGGCTGAGTAGCGATGATCGTAGCGTTTGAGAATCATAAAGCGGGTGTAGTTGTTCTTGACCGTGTTGATCGCAGGCGCAATTATCTTCAAGCCAAACATCTCGGCAGCCAATGAGCTGGCGATAGCGGCCGAGTGGCGCAACCCCTGCTCAGCTACGTGGCGGGCACTGAGTGCCGTATCCTCGGTCTCGATCAGTCGCCACTGATGTGCATCGAGATACTCGGTGCATTGCAGCAACGCCATTGGGTGCGACTGTACCTCGGTAATATCCTCCAACTCAACATCGGGTAATACCATCAGGTTCTGCTCGATGGGCAGATAGTATTCGCCCGCTACCTGCAAATTGGCGTCCTGCAAAATGCTGTAATTGGCGATAATTGACCCCGCAATCGAGTTCTCGATGGCCATCACACCATAGTCGGCCTCGCCCGAACGCACTTGCTGAGCCACCTGTCGGAAGGTGTCGCACGCAAGCGTCTGCACGTCGCGACCGAAATATTCGTAAGCCACGATCTGGTGGAAACAGCCGTCATAACCCTGTATAGCAATCTTCTTCATTCGTTCCGTGTTACATTGAAAAGCCCCGCTCACGGTGGGCGGGGCTCATTTTTCACAATTTTGTTTTATTGCATAACCGCAATAGAGATCCGCCCACCTTTGCCGAAGTAGTAATAAAAAAAGTATGCAAAAAACGGCGAATAAGTTCTCATTTTGCAGTCGGTTAGTTCGTTTACAAAGTACAAATATAGATCTTTTTGCGCTAAATTGTTATCCGCGAGCGCACTTTTTTATCATTTTTTTCGTTCGTCGCACGCAACACTCTGTTTTTCACCTCATTGCGCACGATTTCAAATTGTCAGAATTTCGTATTGGACTAAAACTTTGCGAACTTCGCATTCTCCTCAGCCACAGCCGCCACACACTCCATCTCGATCAACCACGTCGGACGGCATACGGGTGCCAGCGTAATGGTGTAAGGCAGTTGGGGCAGTCGCTCCGCAAGCAGCTGTGCAACCTGCTCATAATCACCCATATCGCGCAGGTAGACAATCGCCATCTGAACGTCCGCCATCGTTGCGCCACCCTCAGCCAGCAGAGCCTCGATATTGCGGATCATACGCTCCGTCTGACGACGCACATCACCCACGTATACCACCTCACCCTTCGAGTCGATGCTGGCTGTTCCCGAGATAAAGAGATGGCTTCGATCGCCATAATGCACCGCCGTACCTCGCTCGAACGTAACGCCATAATCGGCCGTAGGACTCAGGTGATCAAGCGCATATAAGAACTGAATCTGCTCCGTTGCAAGTCCTCGCACGGCGTAGGCATCCATCGTAACAAACTTGCCTACTGCCCCATTGCGCCCCTCGATGCCCGTGCTGGCAATGTAGTGGGTATCACGTCGCAGACCGCACTCCTCGAAGTACTCACGGCGCGCACGCACCAGTCCGGCATAGTTGTTATCGACATCCTGCACATAGAACCACGTACGGATGCAATCGTCCGCAAGTGTGCAACCCTCACGAGCGAGTCCATCAGCATAGCGCACCAGAATATCGCGGCTCTGCTCCTCGCTCGTAGCACCAACACCACGCTCGTCAGCAGTCCAAAGATGCAGATAGTCACCGTGCTGCAAACCCTTAGGAACAACTTCGCCACCCTCAACGAGCCACAGCCACAGCACCACCTTCGATCCATCGAGCGCAGGTTGTTCAACCACCGACAGACGACGATCGCCAATCTCGGCTGGCAACATCTCAGCCTGATTGGCCGCATCGCTCACCAACCAGCGACCAAACATCACTGCCACATCGCCCAACTCGGCACGCACCTCGTCGAACGAGCGAATCAACGAATCGACCTGCTCAGCAAATGCACCTCGCAAGCGAGTGCTGATCATTAGGTTATACTCCTTCACGCCCTCATTCGGTGCAAACTCAGCAAGGCGCACCGTAGCACGCTCCGAATCAGCTTTAATCGTTCTGAAATTCATCTTACATTACTTTTTCATCGTTGCTTGCCACATCGCCTTATTGAGCGTCAGTTCGGCATCATCCTGATCATACTCCCACGACATCATACCTTTCAAACCTGCTCCACGAGCAAAATCACCCTTCATACCAATGCTCTTCTCGTTATCGTAGGCACACAGACGCTCGCCCGTAGCGATCTCGGTTACGTAGGGAACGCTCGACGCCGAGTCCCAATTATCGAACTTATATTTGGTTTTATCAAGGCCAATGATCTTCTTGTAGGTCCACGTTACCTCGCCATCACCAAAGAACGGAACGCCCAACACCAATTTCGACGCTGCAACACCCTTCTCGGTGTAGTGCTTGACGGCACGCTTGCAATCGACCCAAAGTTTGGGATTATTCAGGGCCGAGTGTGCCTGCGAGGTCATATTGTAGGTCATAATATTGACCCAATCGACGTATGGATCAACCGCACGGATGTCAATATAACAATGACCACCATCGTCCAACGTGCTCATATCGAAGACATAGCCCGCATAGGTCAGCAGATATTTATCGCCCAGCGTTGCGTTCAACTGCTGCATCAGTAGCGTATAGTTCTCGACATCGCACGAGGTATCATACTCCACATAGTCGTACCACGACAACCCAGGGAACTCCCAATCGATGTCGATACCGTCGATACCCCACTTCTTGCAAAAATCGAGGCAATCCTGCGCAAACTTTTTGCGGTCGGTATCCGATTTTGTCATTGCAGAGAAACCGCCAAATTTATTTTCGGGGGTATATTTATCGTCCGACGTTCCGCCCGCAAACGAGAGCAGGATTTTGTGGCCCGGTTTCTTCTTTTTCAGATCGACAATCTGCTTGAAACGCGACTCCTTGCCCTGCAGCTTAAACTCCTTATAGCCGCCATTGTCATCCATCACCAACTCAGCAAAAGCATAGTTGATATGGGTCATATATTTCACATCAGGAATCTTTGAGCCATAGTAGGTTACGTACGAAACGACCACACGCCCATCGACTGCGGGATAGAGTTCACTCTCCTGTTCAGTATCAGGCTTAGGATCGGGTGTGGGTTCGGGAATAGGCTCATCGCCACCGCAGGCTACAAGAGTCATAGCCGCTACCGCAAACATCACATTCAGGAATTTACGCATAATTTTTCTGCTTGGGTTGTTAAAACGTGTAAAGATAGTACATTTCGGCTATTTACCAAAATTTAGCACAAAAAAAGAGTGGTCGAACCACTCGGTTCGGCCACTCTCAGTCATACTTCTATTGATCCTGCAACTACTTCATTGTAGCCTGCCATACTGCCTTGCACAGCGTGTGTCGGTTATCGTCGGCGTTGTAGTCCCAATACATCATACCCTTCATACCCAAGCCACGAATCCAATCGCCCTTGATTGCGATGCTCTTCGGGTTGTCGTAACCACAATAGTAGGCACCCTTGTAGGTTACGTAGGGCACCTGTGCATTCTCGTCCCAATTATCGAGCTTATAGTCATTCTTATCGAGCAAGATGAGCTGATTGTAGTCGATTGCCGAGGGCGAACCATCGAACGAATGGCGACCATAGAACGGAATACCCAGCACCAATTTCGATGTCGCAACACCTGCATCGGTGTAGCTCTTGACCGCACGCTCGCAATCGTAGTAAGCCTTCTTGTCGCGCAGAGCCGACTGGTGATTGGGAGCCGCATCCATATCGTAGGTCATAATGTTGACGAAATCTACATAGGGATCAACAGCCGCAATGTCGATATACTTGCGACCACCGTCCGACTCGATAACGTCCTTCACATAGCCCGCGTATGTGAGCAAATAGCGTGTACCGAGGGTCTCGCGCAACTGCTTCATCAGCAGCACGTGGTTCTCAACATCAACCTTCGGGTCGCACGCGTGGCCACTCCACGATAGACCGGGGAACTCCCAATCGATGTCGATACCGTCGATACCCCACTTCGAGCAGAAATCACGGCAATCCTTAGCGAAAGCCTTGCGATACTCATCCGACTTGGCCAGAGCCGAGAAACCGCCACCCTGCGAGTTGTCTGCATTGTCAACGGTATGCGAGAACGACAGCGAGATCTTCAACTTCGGGTTCTTCTTTTTGAGCGCAACAACCTGACGGAAACGATCCTCGCTACCCTGCAACTTGAAACCCTTATAAACGCCATCCTTAACATACAACTCTGCAAATGCATAGTTGATGTTGGTCATCAACGTCGGGTCGGGAATTGCCTTACCGTACCAAGTTACGTAAGCAATCACCACTCGACCATCCTTTGCGGGGAGCATCTCCTCACTCTCGTGGGGAATGCTACCACTTGTTTGACCCGTCTGGTAATCGTCGCCATCGTCGCAGCTCGCAAATGTCAATGCCGCTGCCACAGCCAGAAAAGTAAATAGTTTTTTCATAGAAACGTGTGTGTTAGTGTGTTATGTTTTTGTTTGCGTTGTGTTTTATCGAGCATTAAGTGTAACCGACCCCGACTCTGCCTGCAAAATATCCTTGGGCGAAATCTCGATCGGTGCCGAGATAAATTCGGGGATATTATACGACTGCATCAGTCCCTCGTACCATTTGCGAGGACGCTCGTTGGGCAGCAGGAACGGCTTTGAAAATCGCCCCTCATCGTCCACGTGAGCAATGAACGGACGAGTGTGCAGACCATCAATACGGCGCGACGAGAAGACAACCCAACGCGACGAGGAACTCCACGAGTGATAGCTCTCCGTATTGTCGCTATTGAGTTCGTCCAGAGCACGAGGCTCGCCCGTCGCCAGATCGATCAGCCACAGATCAGCATCCTTATGCCAGATGGGGAATGTACCGTATGCCGAGCGCGTAACCATCACATAGCGACCATCATACGACGCACGTGGGAACAGCAGGCTCGCACCATCGCCATCCCAAACAGTCGTAATTTCACTACCCACCTCGCCCGTTGCGGGATCGAACGCTACGCTACACAATTCATAGCGCACCTCAGGCAGTCGATCCACCGCATTGGGGTCAGCTGAGCAGAAGTACAACGTGCGACCGTCAGCCGAGAACGAGGGGAAAGTCTCGAAACGAGCCGTGTCCGACAGAATCGGATAGGTATTCAATTCGCCCGTTTCGGTGTCGTAGATCACCACATCGCTCCAATGGTCATAGACGTCGAGTATCTGCGACGGCTCGTTATGAAACGTCTGCTTGATGTCGTTGATCGAGTAGGCAACGTAGCGACCCGACGGATGCCACGAGGGATAGACACACGACACCTTCGTTGCATCGGTCTTGGTATTGAGCAACTTATTATCGCCATCGAGATGCATCAGCGTACCACCATTCTTACCTCGAATATGGAACATCATCCTCTTCGGGCTGGTCTTAGCAAACGAGTGGCAATTGACGCACGAGCTACCTAGTAATGTATTTTCGATCAAAATATGCTCCTCATTTTCGGCCAAATCGTAGTAGTACAAGCCCATACGAGCATAGTACTCATACCCTGGATCGACACGTCGATAGCAGATGCCATAATCAATACTGTCGCGGCTCACCACCACCTCAAATGGAGCATACTCCGTACGCACATCATCTGCCGTTACAGCCACTGTAACCATCAGCTGCTCAGCCCCAGCCAGCAGCGCGCGCCACTTGCGGATGGGAATACGCACCCCCTCACGACCCTTAACCATAATCTGCTCCGAACCATTGCTGATTACAGCCTCGACACGCTGAGCAGGCAGAGTAACATCGAAGTTCAACGGTGCGATATTGATGGGTACCGTTACCCCTACATAGTCGGGAAAGATCGGTGGCAGTTGGTTGCTTTTGCGCTCTTCGGCAGGCGAACAAGAGACCACAACCATCGCCATTGCAATTATAGTAAACAGTTTACGCAAAGCAAATTAGAATCGAATAAAGTTAGTATAGAACCAATACGAGCGTCCCCAATCCTTGTACATCACCTCAGGATTGTTGCCCGACATATTGTAGGCGTGGATATAGCGCTCCAAACGCTCGAACGTCGCGCGATTGAGATTCGAGGGCAGCGTTGCGGGATTGACGTGATTGATGCGGCACACCATCGCAAAGGCCTCCTCGTAGGCACGAGGCAGACCCTTATTCGGAATAATCAGATGCTCAGCAAAGGCATCCACATTCTTATAGAGCAGGTAGAATGCCATCAGATATTCGTATGCCTCGCGGTTATTGGGGCGTTGTGCGACCATCTCTTCGAGCATCTTGTCGAACTTATCCGAGATGAATGCAAAATTCTCAACAGGCTGATTGCGACGCAATTTACCATATAGGCGATGCTCATCAATAGCATTCGGAGTATCCATCAATTCGAGCAGATTCTCTGCCCACGAGCGATAGAACAGGGTATGAGTCAGCGAATTGAGATACTTGCGTGCCACCTCATCGCGACCTGCGATCATATTGGTTTCGGCCAAGCGCTTGATCGTAAATGCCGATCGTTGCAAGTAGGAGTAGGTAACCATCATCTCGAAAGCATAGCGCTGAGATTCGTTGATAAAGCCCAGATTGAACAGCACCTCACCGCAGAAGATCAGATCCTCGTCATAGGTCATAAACAGACCCGCTGGACCATATTGCGGGAAATCGAACAGACGTTCACCCGACTGCCCCGTCATTACCAACGACAGATTGAGGCAGATCATCGCAGGACGAGTCTGCGGATCGCGCTTGCGTGCGCGCTCGATCACCTCATTCCATTGACCATTGCGCGTCAAACAGTAGTAAGCCATCGTATCTTCACCATTGGCATCGTAGTACTTGGGCAGAATAGCTACCGCAGCACCTATAACTACCACCGCAGTCGCCACATTGATCCACTCGCGCACCCAACGAGCAACCATCGCCGATAGAGCGATCACCGCAGCTGTCGCACCCCACAACTTAAAAAAGACATCGACTTTGACATCCAAATGGCGGAAGTAGATACCTCCCGTAACCATCAGATCATTACTCAGGTGCCACGGATGCACATACCACACCACTGCCACTACTACCGCTGTCAGCACCGTGGCTGGCAGCGCGCGCCAATCGCGCGTCGTAGCCAACTCGATCACAACGACCGCAACCCACGCAATGATAGCTGCACCTCCGACAGCCAGCCACAACGACACCAAACCAACAAGCGTAACGATTGAACGCAACCAGCCATTTCTCAGACGTGCAATGCCAACAGCCAGCCATACCGCCGCCACCATTGACAACAGACCCGTGGGCGTATAATCCTCATTGCAGAGCAGCGCCCAATAGATGATCGATGGCACATAGCTCAGCGGCCACAGCGTATTGCCCTTTGTGGCACAACGCATCACGCACTGCATACCCTGCTGCAAAGCGACAAGCAACAGCGCTACGATCGCACCACCCAACAACGGCAGGTGGTAGAACTGCACCAAAAAGCGCATCACATAGTCGCCCAAACCACCCAAATGCGAAATCGTCTCGCAAGCATAGTCGGCTGTCCACAAGAAGAGATGGTTGCCCTCGAAGTAGAGCAGATGCCAACGATAGAAAACTCCGAAAAAGAGCCACGCCGCAATCGCCATCAATATAGGCAGTGCCACTATTGCATATTTTTCAATCTTATTCATATTTAGTTATTCTCTTTATACTCAAACTGTTCCGCATCCTTATCGAAATACAACTCACGCACTGTACGTGCATTATATGTCTCCGAATGCTGATAGAGTTCAGGAATATTCATCGACTTCAATGTCGTGCGATACCTCGCAGGATTGCGCTGCGGCAACACAAACGGACGACTAACACGCCCCATCGAATCGACGTGAGCAATGTAGGGACGGCCATAGACTCGATCATCGCGCTTCGAGGCAAAAACCATCCAACGCGACGTTGAACTCCACGAGTGATATGAATCCGAGTAGCGGCCATTGACCCCAACCAGCGTATCGACCACACCACTCTGCAAATCGATAAGCCACAAATCGGTTTCACTATGCCAAATAGGGAAGGTCCCGTAGTTCGACACCGTAACCAGCAACCAACGACCGTCGGGCGAACACTTCGGGAAACTGAACGAGTACCCCACACTATCGGCATCGATCAGCGTGCGCACCTCATCGCCCAACCGCCCCGTTGTGGGATCAAAATCAATAGCACACAGACTGTACATCATCTGCATCGTACTATCGGGCTGGGGGCGGCTCTCGGCACGGCAGAAATAGACCGTACGACCATCGGGCGCAAATGCAGGGAACGTCTCCTGGTACTCAGCCCCTCTAATCACCGCATTGTCGCTCACCGTGCCCGCCTCAAAATCAATCACGATTAGATCGCTCGAACGATCATAGACCTCCATACGTTCGTGCGCATCGAGATGGAGAGTCGGCACGATATCGGCCGTCGTGAATATACCATAGCGACCACTGCGCTCAATCTCGCCATAGACGGCACTACCCGACGTGCGATCGGTCGCCGTATTAATCTTACGCAACTGACCTTCGTGGGCGTAGATCGTGCCACCACGCTTGCCTCTGACGTGCATAAATGTAGTGGGATGCTCGGCACGATTCGACGTGTGGCAGTTCATACACGAACGATCGGTCGAGATATTATCACCCAGCAATCGCTCATCGAAATTCTCCACGTTGCGCTCGACGATCTGCAACTCATTCCATACCTCGTATGCGGGCTCGATCAAGCGATAGCTCAGGTAGTTATCGATACGATCCTCCGACACAGTCCAAGTGAAACTGCTCCAACCGCAATGCTCACGATCGCGCAACGTGGTTACGTGTACAATCAGCTCATTGCCACACTCCTCGGTCAGCATCTTGCGCCACTTGCGCTCATTGAAACGCATCGTCGTGCCACGCACGTTGAACTGCCAATCGCGCTCACCCTTGACCAGCACCTCGATCTCCTCCACCGCGTCGATCTCAAAATTGAGCGGTGAAATATTGCAAGGAATGGTTACATCGGCGTAATTGGGAAACATCGGGGGCTGATCCGAACACTGGCGATAACTCGCCGTTGGAGTTCGACCACAAGCCACCATCAGAAACACCAACAACAATATGTCGAAAAATCTTCTCATCTCTTAATTCATTTGTGCATAGTTGCAATAGAACCAATATGTTCGACCGAAACGCTCACGCAGAGCCTCACCTCGCCCCTGCTCCTTGGTATAGATACGCGAGTACTCAATACACTCGTGCTGCACCTCGGGCGAAATATGGTATTGATCGATGGCCGCCATCAACTCACTCTCGTTGTCAAAAGCCATCATCAGCGCCTGCTGATAGATCTTCGGAGGCATAGCTCCCCAATGCGGATAGAAGTAGCGATCATAATCAGCCACAAATCGCTCACGATCTTTTCGCAACAGGTGCATCGAGAGCAGATAATCGACCGCCATACGATTCTCGCCATTAGCCTCGACAAGCGCATATAGCGCGGGATACCAATTATTTGCACCTACGAAGCCATCTTCAACGACCAGCTTCCTGCGCTCATTCTCGATAGCCTCGCTACCCGTCGCCAACATCTCACGTCGCTTCGACGCCCACGATCGATGTAGTGCCGTACGCTCCAACTGCCACAAGAACTTCTCAGCCAACTCACGATCGCCCACCACCATCGCGATCTCGACCATCTTCTTGGCCACGCGCGACGATCGCTGATGAGGCGTGAAGGTCATCGCCAGCAGTGTTGCTCGCTGAGCCTCTGCCATATCGCCGATCGCAGCCGTCGCATCTGCCGCAGCCATTGCATAGCAATAGCCCGTACCCTCATCAACATCGAGCAACAAACCGTATGTCAAGGGTTGATAGTAATCGGTCAAACGCTCACCCAACTCGCCACGATAAGCCAAAGCGAGATTGGTATATGCAGCCGCTACGTAGCTCTGGTGCTCCCAATTAGCCTCGGCGCGCTCCAATACTCGATCATAACGATTGAAATAGGCCTCGCACGACATTCCGAGCCAATACTCCTCGGTGCGATCGTTGATCATCGCAGTTGCGACCGTTGCGGTCAGAGCCACCGCCAACACTCCCAGCCACGCACGGCTACGTGCGCCAACCAACGCCACAACAAATGCCGCCTCAGTCAGAAGGAAGACGTAGCAATGTTGCAACATATAATTCTCAATCAGCGGATAACAATACGATTGGCTCAACGGCAGATAGAGCAACTCGCCCCAAAGCGCCACCGCTCCTACCGCTACCACCGGCATCGCCACGCTCCACACGCAGCGACCCTTTCTCCACGCCCACGCTGCGGCACCCAGCACAAAGATCGCCGTGTGCGCACCCACGAGCCAATAGAGCGCCACGATCGACAGCGCGGCAACGATATATTTCGATGCGCCCTCGCGCACCTTTGTCCAAGCCACAAACGACCACACAGCCACCACGGCCGCAATGGTCATCGACAGCGGATACTCAATATGGCAATTCAGCGCCACCTCCGCCGCTACGGGCAGTAGCGCCCACGCGGTTGCGTTCAACGCCCCTGCGCCAAATCTCCTCAACACCGTTCGCGTGCCCCACCAGAGCAACAACAGCAGTAGCGTCAGGATTGTTGCCGCGCCACCAATCAACAGATAGAATTGAGTCAGATAGTCGCCCACGATCGAGCTCAACACCGCTGGACGGGCAAGATAGTCAGATACGGCCGTCCAATCGGCTATGAAGAGCACCACCTGCTCCTTGGTGTAGAGCGTATAGGGCACGCCAAAAGCAAACCAACACCAGCCGGCAGTCATCGCCACCGCCACTATCATCACTTGCAACCAGAGTTGCTGCTTCGTTCGGTTGGTTCTCATAGGGGTCGTTATTTCTGTGGCTTGGGTTTCCACTTCACGATACCGAGATTGATCAGACGCTGACGCGACACACTATCGATCTTGCGACCTGCAACCATATAGAGGAAACCACCCATCGGGTTCAGGTTATTCTCGATGATCTCGATCGTACGGCGCTCCGCCTCGGCATAAGCCTTCTCCATCTCCGCTTTGAGCGAATCGACCACTGCCGCATCACTCTGCAAGGCAATCTCGGCACGCAGCTCGTCAGCACGATTACCCGCCGTACTCAACACACGTTTCCACTCAGCAAGTTCGTCGTTAAGTTGCGTACCGCCACCCATACTCACCTCGCCAATCTCAACCTCCACCTCGCCCGGCTCAATCATAACCAGCAGACGCTGAAACGGCACAGGACTCTTGCGCGAGATCGTGATGTCGCACATACGCACCTCCGCCGCATCGACCTCGAACTCGAAACGTCCGTCACGAATAACGGTCGAATCGACCTGCTCAGCCTTGGGATATGGCTGAGGTACCAGATAGACATTCAACCCCTCACACTCGATCGGAGCCGTGCCGCGAATAACCATTGTAGCCGAGGGTTTACAACCGACTGCGCAGAGCAATACAAGCAGGATATAGAAGACTTTTCGTGCCATTTTGAGAATTTATCTTAATTTACAAAAATAGACAAAAAAAGAATAAATGCCAAATCTTCGACACGGCGAAACCCGACATTTATCAAAAAAAATAAAAATGGGGAGCACAAACCCTATATTGTACTCCCCACTCTCTGAAAAGGACTATTGAATTGCCAGAGAGGACAATTTTATAG